>NZ_WLVC01000030.1:0-60972 GCF_016859735.1 Lelliottia sp. RWM.1
ATATTTGCTGGCTCTCGAAGCGAGACACTCGCCCTTACTGAAGCCATAAAAAGCTTGTCGAATGTCTCAGGGCGTGATATGAAAAGAGTATTCGTTGCCGGCGCGATTCTGCTGCTCGCGGGCTGTAGCATCACCCGTAAGGCTGAGGTCAGCAGCATAGATGTACCTGGCGGGATAGTCCGACTCGACTACGGTCAGGCCATGCTGCAAAACGCCCATTATGATGACTATGTCACCAACGGCACGGCAACCCGCGAATGCCAAAATATGGGTTATGCAACCGCTTCTGCGTATGGCCAGCCAATCAAAACCTGTACCCTCACCAGCGGCTCTCTGTGTCTGAATGAGAGCATGACGATCCAGTACAAATGTTTGGGTTATGCCGTTAACCCAAATGCAAACCACACCTACTATTAATAATAGCTGCCAGCTCAGGCTGGCAGTATATTCAAACACGAACCAGAATAATTCTCATTAATAAATAAAAGATCGCCAATGCGTTTTATTCCCATTCGTATTTTTAATAAATAAGATATTTATTTTACTTTTTGCAAATAATTAAATAACAAATTATAGTGTCGTTCATCGTGAACCATAAATAATAACCCGGAGCAGCACCATGCTAAAAACTGAAATGATCGACAAGCTCAATGCGCAGATGAACCTTGAATTGTATTCGTCCCTGCTCTATCAACAGATGAGCGCCTGGTGCAGCTATCACAGCTTTGAAGGGGCCGCAGCGTTTCTTCGTCGTCATGCTCAGGAAGAGATGACGCACATGCAGCGCCTGTTTGATTATCTGACTGACACCGGTAGCCTGCCACGTATCAACACGGTTGAATCACCGTTTGCTGAGTACAATTCTCTTGATGAGCTGTTCCGCGCGACTTACGAGCACGAGCAGTTGATTACAGCGAAAATTAACGAACTGGCACATTCCGCAATGACCAACCAGGATTATCCGACCTTTAATTTCCTGCAATGGTACGTTGCTGAACAGCACGAAGAAGAGAAGCTGTTTAAATCTGTTCTGGATAAATTATCTCTGGCCGGTAAATCAGGTGAAGGTCTTTACTTTATTGATAAAGAACTCTCTACGCTCGATACTCAAAATTAATTATCCTGCGGTGCTGACTCTTCAGCACCGCATTATTTCAATGGCGACAGATTTTACTTTCGTGGGTAGAAAACCCTTCCGCTACCGGAATGAATTTTCCGCGTGCCGCCAGAAATGCGACCAGCTCTGCTGCCGTCATCTCCTGGGCTGAGCATGTATGAAAACGGGCGCTTTCGCCAAAACGTGTATGAATCGCCTGAACCAGGCTTTGTTCCGTGTATTGCTCACCTGACTCAATCATCATATTGAGTACCTCATGTCCGTGGATTGACATCGTTATCCCCTTAAAAAAACAACCAGATTAAAGGCTCCCGCTCAAACATGCTTTGCGCTGGCACAGGTTTACATACACCCGGCGCAGCTGGTACAACGCCAGTCATGGGGATTGATAGCCTGATAGAAGTAACGATAGTTCTCGGTTTCCAGCGGGATCCCGGCGTCGAAAAATAAATCCGTCACCCACTCAACGTTTTCGATTATCCAGTCATCTTCGGTTAAGCCCTGAGCAAACGTTTCATCCTCCGGGTCAATGATGGAGTAAATTGCCCACGTCCCCATATCTTTTTCCCGTCTGGATTCCGGAAGTACAAGTTCCCTTTCCTGCCAGTTAATCATCCAGTGACCGTGACACAGTAAATTCCCTCCGCGACTCCATGCCGCCCTGAATGGATTTGTCCCCGCCATCACCCCTCACTTTTTTTGATAATTTATCTTTACTCTTTAAGGTACGCCTGATTTTCGCGCGAAAACATTGTCCTTATGAAGTAGTCAAAACCACAAAAACGTTCAGTGAGTTGCCCTAATCACAACGCCCCGAAATCCGTAAATAAATTTTTACATCACTTGTAACGGTGATTTGACGAGATCATGCTTTTCCCTTACTCTGCGCCGCAGATTTTGTCGCGATGTGGAATCGTTGTAGAGGAAAGCGTGAAAAACAGAACCCTGGGAAGTATTTTTATCGTCGCCGGCACGACTATTGGCGCAGGAATGCTCGCGATGCCGCTTGCTGCAGCCGGTGTCGGATTTGGCGTAACACTGTTGTTACTGGTCTGCCTGTGGGCGCTGATGTGCTACACGGCGCTGTTACTGCTTGAGGTTTATCAGCACGTTCCCGCCGATACCGGCCTGGGATCGCTTGCCGCACGCTATCTGGGGCGTTATGGCCAGTGGATCACCGGCTTTAGCATGATGTTCCTGATGTATGCTCTGACGGCAGCCTACATTAGCGGTGCAGGAGAGCTTATCGCCTCCAGCGTAAATGACTGGTTTGGCTCTGCCATTACCCCTGCCACGGGCGCGATCTTCTTTGCCCTCATCGGCGGCGGTGTGGTCTGCGTTGGCACATCGCTGGTCGATCTGTTTAACCGCTTTCTGTTTAGCGCCAAAATTCTCTTTTTAGTGGTCATGCTGGTCTTGCTGGCTCCACATGTCCATCAGGTTAACCTGCTGACACTTCCACTGGAAAAAGGGCTGGCACTTTCGGCTATCCCCGTCATTTTCACCTCATTTGGGTTCCACGGTAGCGTACCCAGCATCGTGAGTTACATGAACGGCGATATTCGCAAACTGCGCCGCGTCTTCGTGGTCGGCAGTGCGATCCCGCTGATTGCGTATATTTTCTGGCAACTGGTCACATTAGGAAGCATCGATTCATCGACCTTTATCGGTCTGATGGCGGCGCATTCTGGTCTGAATGGGTTCTTGCTGGCATTACGCGAAGTCGTGACATCACCGCACGTCGAACTCGCAGTGCATCTGTTTGCTGACCTGGCGCTGGCTACGTCCTTCCTCGGGGTCGCCCTGGGTTTGTTCGATTATCTGGCCGATCTGTTCCAGCGTCGCAACAGCGTCCGTGGACGCCTGCAAACGGGCGCGATTACCTTCTTGCCCCCGCTGGCGTTTGCATTGTTTTATCCGCGCGGTTTTGTCATGGCATTGGGATATGCCGGTGTGGCGCTAGCCGTGCTCGCGTTGCTGCTACCTTCCTTGCTGGCATGGAAAAGCCGTAAACAACATCCGCAACAGGGCTACCGTGTTGCCGGGGGGACGCCTCTGCTTTGCATCGTTTTCGCCTGTGGGATTGCGGTGATTCTCGTGCAGTTCCTGATCGCGACGGGATTACTTCCTGAAGTAGGTTAAAAAAAGGGGCTCATCACGAGCCCCTTTTTTATTAGTGCAGACAGCAGCTTTTAAATTTCTTACCACTCCCGCAGGGGCAAGGATCATTGCGCCCGACTTTAGCGCCGTTCACTACGGGCTTTTGCACCACAGGTTGCTGCGGATTCGCCACCCAGTAGTTATACAAACGCAGTGCCGCAGGTCGTATGCTTTCAATGCTCACGGTATATTCTTCTTCCGTCAGCCCATCCAGCCTTGCACTGCCCTCTTCTGTCCCATGGATCGCAATCACGTCCAAATCAGCTTTCAGCTCATCAGGCAATGTTGACCAGTCTGTCAGTTCAACACCCCGCATATAGCCATAGCACCACTCTTCAACCACGGTATAACTCTTACCATCAACGTCGTTAAAGCCAAACATCGGGTCGAACTGATCCGGGTAATCACTCAGACGTTCTGCAATATCGTTCATATGCTTGAAGCAGAGATCGATAAAACGATTCATTTCACGATCGTTTTTCCAGCGGGGAATGTATTTTTCCCCGCCCCATACCGCCACCAGCCAGGTGTCGGGTTCAACCACGACAGGACCCGATAATACGGCAGTAAGCATGCCGTCGAGCTCGGACACGTCAATCACGGACGCATCTTCATGACCGTAAGACGTTAGCGCCTCTTCCAGCCACTCCATTTCGTTTTCATTTAATGGGCCTTCAGTCATTGCTGACACTCCTGATAAAAAAGGAAAAGATCCTGGCATATATCGCAGTTTATGCATATCTGAAGTTTAGATCTTTATTGGTGCAAATACGCACAAATCGCGACCACTGCATGACTTATGGGCTTTATTGTTAACAAGATGTGATCTCCGCTGTAATTTCACTTCGTGCTGCGAGGCCGCGTAAAACGGCGCTCTATACTCAAATTCGTCGCAACCCAGTCAATGGGCTCACCATTCTGGCAACTATTTTGCTTATTGTTCTGCACGCTAAAAAAGCGTAAGGAAACCTCGCCGTAATCAGCAGGATATTGCCGGGATAGCGTTCGTTTAGTGCATTTTGTTCTTGCTCTTGTTTTTGGATTGACGACGTCTTCAGGCGTTCGGGTTACAACCTGATGCAAAAACCTCTCTGCTAAGGAACATAATAATGTCGCTGAAATTTATCAGAAGTCCTCTTTCTCTTGTATTGGCTGGTTGTCTGGCGACGGCATTTTCCGCCCAGGCGGATATTGTGATTGGTGTCGCGGGGCCATTTACGGGCCCAAATGCCACATATGGCGATCAATACTGGCACGGCGCAACGCAGGCTGCAGAAGACATTAATGCTGCAGGCGGGATCAACGGTGAAAAAATTAAGCTGGTTCAGGGCGATGATGCCTGCGAGCCTAAACAGGCCGTTGCCGTCGCTAACCGATTAGTCGACCAGGACAAAGTGAAAGCCGTCGTTGGCCACTTCTGTTCCTCCTCAACCATGCCGGCTTCAGAGGTGTATAGCGATGCCGGGATCATTGCCATTACTCCCGGTTCAACCAACCCGCTCATCACCGAGCGCGGCATGAGCGATATGTTCCGTATGTGCGGACGTGACGACCAGCAAGGCCAGGTCGCCAGTGATTTCATCATTGACAAGCTGAAAGCCAAACGGGTGGTCATCATTCACGACAAAGACACTTACGGACAAGGCCTTGCCGACGCAACAAAAGCCGCTCTTGCTAAACGTGGTATCAAGGATGTGATGTACGAAGGCTTGTCTCGCGGTGAAAAAGACTTTAACGCGCTAGTCACCAAAATTGGTGCGCAAAAACCGGATGTCGTCTTCTTCGGCGGCTGTCATCCCGAAGCGGGCCCCCTGGTTCGTCAGATGCGCGAACAGGGTGTACAGGCCAAGTTCTTCTCCGGCGACTGTATCGTCAATGAAGAGATGGTTACCGCTGCTGGCGGCCCGCAATATACCAATGGCATTTACATGACATTCGGCAAAGATCCCCGCCTGATCCCGGAGGGTAAAGCCGTTATCGAAAAATTCCGCGCAGGTAAATTCGAACCAGAAGGCTACACCCTATACTCCTATGCCTCCGTCCAGGCCATCGCTGCAGCATTTAAGGCCACCGATGGTACTGATTCAGCAAAAGCCAGCGCCTGGCTGAAAGCTAACCCGGTCGATACGGTGATGGGTAAAAAAGCCTGGGACAGTAAAGGCGATCTTAAAGTCTCTGATTACGTGGTGTATCAATGGGACGACAAAGGTAAGTATAAGGAAGTGCAGTAACGGGACGGAATCACGCTCACCGTCGACCTCTTCTGTCGACGCGAAATACACATCAGGCTGCGCCGTGGCGCAGCCTATATCCCGAATGTTCAGGCTCATGCAACCTGAAATATGACGGGAATACAACACGAGCGCGCGATGATGAGTACATTCTTCCTGCAACAGTTAATAAATGGCTTAACACTGGGTTCCGTCTACGGATTAATTGCCATTGGCTATACCATGGTGTACGGCATTATTGGCATGATTAACTTCGCCCACGGCGAGGTGTATATGATATCCGCTTATCTTTGTGCCATCGGTCTGGCGCTGTTATCGTTCTTCGGTCTGCAGTCCTTTCCTTTATTAATTCTCGGCACGCTGGTTTTCACCATTGTGGTGACGGGAGTCTATGGCTGGACCATAGAGCGCATTGCCTATAAACCGCTACGCAATTCGACACGTTTAGCTCCGCTGATTTCCGCCATTGGGATGTCATTAATCCTGCAAAATTACGCCCAAATTAGCCAGGGTCCCCGTCAGCAAGGGGTTCCGACCATGCTTGATGGGGTGTTGCGTTTTCATCTGGGCGACGGGTTTGTTCAGATAACCTATACCAAAGTGTTTATCTTGATTGCCTCATTTGCAGGCATGCTGCTGCTTACCTGGATAATCAGCCATACCCGCTTAGGACGGATGTGTCGTGCGGTACAGCAGGATCGCAAAATGGCCTCAATTCTGGGGATTAATACCGACAGAATCATCTCTTTGGTCTTTGTCATCGGTGCGGCGATGGCAGGCCTGGCGGGCGTGTTAATCACCATGAACTACGGCACATTTGATTTCTACGTTGGGTTCGTCATCGGCATTAAGGCCTTCACCGCAGCGGTGCTTGGCGGCATTGGTTCCCTCCCCGGCGCAATGCTCGGCGGGCTGATTCTCGGTGTGGCTGAAGCGCAGTTTTCCGGGATGGTGAACTCAGATTACAAAGATGTATTTTCGTTTGGATTGCTGGTCGTGATCCTGATTTTCCGTCCTCAGGGACTGCTTGGCCGGCCCATCGTTGCCAAAGTATGAGGGAGAATGATATGACACCCCATGCGGTTTCACCTGAGCGTTTTTCGCTAAAACGCTGCATCCTGGACACCCTTTTTGCCGGAATGGTCGCGCTCGTTATTTTCGGTCCAATTGCCGGTGTCGTGCTGGATGGATACAGTTTTAACTTCGCTGGGCAACGTCTGGCATGGATTGTTTTCACCGTCATGCTGGGGCGTTTTTTACTCAGTGCGTTTCTGGGAAGCCCGGCTGGCGCGCGTTTCATGGCACGTTTTGAGACGGAAAACACCGGCGTTTACGTCCGTCCACCGGATTATAAGAGCCGCATGCGCTGGATCCTTCCCCTGATCATCGCCCTGGCGGTCTGCTTTCCGTTCGTCGCCACCAAATATGTGCTGACCGTGGCAATCCTGGGACTGATCTACGTGCTGCTCGGTCTGGGGCTGAACATTGTGGTCGGGCTGGCAGGCTTACTGGACCTCGGTTATGTCGCCTTTTATGCCATCGGGGCTTATGGGCTGGCGCTGGGATATCAATATCTGGGGCTCGGTTTCTGGACGATGCTACCGTTAGCGGCCCTAATGGCCGCTGCCGCGGGAGCATTACTGGGTTTTCCTGTACTGCGTATGCATGGTGATTATCTGGCGATTGTCACCCTGGGTTTCGGCGAAATTATCCGTCTCATACTGAACAACTGGCTGACATTTACCGGCGGCCCTAACGGTGTATCTGCCCCACCGCCTACCTTTTTTGGCCTGGAGTTTGGACGACGAGCAAAAGAAGGCGGTGTGCCGTTCCATGAGTTTTTCCATCTGACATATAACCCCAACATGAAGTTCATCTTTATTTATGCTGTTTTGTTGATGGTTGTCTTGCTGGTGCTCTATATCAAACACCGTCTGACGCGGATGCCTATTGGTCGGGCGTGGGAAGCGCTACGCGAAGATGAAATTGCCTGCCGTTCGATGGGGCTCAATCATGTTCTGGTCAAACTGTCGGCCTTCACGTTGGGAGCGTCTACAGCAGGGATTGCTGGGGTGTTTTTTGCCACCTATCAGGGGTTTGTTAATCCCACCTCATTCACCTTTTTTGAATCAGCCCTGATCCTTGCCATCGTCGTATTAGGTGGTATGGGTTCAACCGTCGGTGTGGTGTTGGCCGCCTTTGTGCTCACCGTCACGCCAGAACTTCTGCGCAGTTTTGCGGAATACCGCGTCCTGCTGTTCGGCATGTTAATGGTGGTGATGATGATATGGCGACCCCGAGGGCTGATCCGTATTAACCGCACGGGATTTGCGGTACGTAAGGGAGTCGCACCATGAACGGGACAATATTAAGCGTTGAGCATCTGATGATGCATTTTGGCGGTATCAAGGCGCTAAATGACGTTAACCTTGACGTTCAGCGTGGTTCGATTACCGCCCTCATCGGGCCAAACGGGGCGGGAAAAACCACGGTCTTTAACTGTCTTACGGGGTTCTATAAAGCTTCTGGCGGGAACATTTTGTTCAATACGCGCCATAAAACCACCAACATCATTCAGGTACTCGGGCAAAAATTCCAGCCAGGTGACTGGATAAATCCGGCGCAACTCGGGTCACGTATTTTCTACAAGATGTTTGGAGGTACACATCTGGTTAATCGCGCGGGGCTGGCGAGAACCTTTCAGAATATCCGCCTGTTTCGGGAAATGTCGGTTATCGAGAATCTGTTGGTTGCCCAACATATGCGCGTGAACCGTAACCTGATTTCCGGCGTGCTGAACACACCAGCCTATCGTCGGGCTGAAAGCAGCGCCCTGGATCGGGCCTTTTACTGGCTGGAAGTCGTCGATCTTGTGGATTGCGCTAACCGACTTGCGGGCGAAATGTCTTACGGGCAGCAACGACGCCTTGAGATAGCCCGTGCCATGTGCACCGCGCCAGAGATGATTTGTCTCGATGAACCCGCCGCCGGGCTAAACCCGGTAGAAACCCGCGCCCTGAGCAAAATTATCCGCTTTTTACGGGATCATCACGACATCACGGTACTTCTGATTGAACATGATATGGGTATGGTGATGGACATTTCGGACAACATCATTGTACTCGACCACGGCGATGTCATCGCACAAGGCAAGCCTGAGCAAATTCAACATGACGAAAAGGTCATTGCCGCCTACCTGGGCACGGATGAAAGCGAGATTAGCATATGAGCAACGTGATGCTGGAGTTTCGGGAGGTGGATGTTTTCTATGGCGTGATTCAGGCGCTAAAACAGGTTTCCTTGCAGGTAAATCAGGGGGAAACCGTGGCACTGATTGGGGCTAACGGGGCGGGGAAATCGACCTTGTTGATGTCGATTTTTGGTCAACCTCGCATTCGTGCGGGCCAGATCCTCTTTTGCGGGGATGATATCAGCCATAAATCGACCCATTTTGTAGCTTCCGGTGGTATTGCACAAGCGCCTGAAGGACGACGAATTTTTCCGGATATGACCGTCGAAGAGAATATGTTAATGGGCACAATCCCCATCGGCAACCAGTATGCAGCACAGGATATGCAAAGTATGTTCGACCTTTTCCCGCGCCTCAAGGAAAGGCGCAAGCAGCGGGCAATGACGATGTCGGGAGGCGAACAACAGATGCTGGCGATTGCCCGCGCGTTGATGAGCCGCCCCAAACTGCTGCTGCTGGATGAACCCAGTCTGGGATTAGCCCCCATCGTGGTTAAACAGATTTTTCAGACATTGCGTGAGTTGGCGCGTAACGGGATGACTATTTTTCTGGTTGAACAGAATGCGCACCATGCACTGAAACTTTCCGACCGTGGCTATGTCATGGTGAATGGTCAGATCCGGTTGAGCGGTAGCGGTGAAGAACTGCTGGGAAATCAGGAGGTGCGTAAAGCGTATTTGGGTGGCGTGTAGGCATTGTATCGCTACAGAAAACCGCCCGAAGGCGGTATAAATCAGTGGTGAGTGAGTTGTCCATCACTATGATGCGGGCCTATTCTACCCGCTTCTATCAAGATTTCCGCTATAAGCTCTTCGAGGCATTCCTTACCATGATGATCGCATACAAGATGCACCTGACGAGAAATCTCTTCTGTTTCCATGCCATCACATAATGCGGCTTTCAGCATTAAGGAGGCCCAGCGTTTCGCTTCAGAGTGAGTCAGCATAACCCCTCCTGATATAGGATATCTCTATAAGAATAGCTTACAGGGCGATAATCATGGGATTTTAGTCAGCGACAATTTGCTGAGAAATCCCTGTCATTTCCTGAATTTCAGGCACAAAAAAACCACCCGTAGGTGGTTTCACGACACTGCTTATTGCTTTGATTATTCTTGTCTTTCCCATGGTAGCCGGAGTGGGACTTGAACCCACACAGCGCGAACGCCGAGGGATTTTAAATCCCTTGTGTCTACCGATTCCACCATCCGGCCTCGGGAAGAAAGTGGAGGCGCGTTCCGGAGTCGAACCGGACTAGACGGATTTGCAATCCGCTACATAACCGCTTTGCTAACGCGCCTTAAATCTTTGTCTTTCGACAAGCACTCGCTAAACGCCAATGCTTTTAATTTGGAGCGGGAAACGAGACTCGAACTCGCGACCCCGACCTTGGCAAGGTCGTGCTCTACCAACTGAGCTATTCCCGCATGTCATCAAGCTGTTATCTAATCACTTGATTTCATTATCGTCCGGCTAACTGTGCCGCCGTTCGATGCGTTGCATTCTACTTATATGACGTTTTGAGTCAACGTTATTTTTTGCATCCCAGGATCGTTTGCTGAAAATTACGGCGAAACGATCACTGATCAAGCAAATCTCCGCGTGCAGCATTCAAATATTGCAGCATTGACCACAACGTCAGTACCGCGGCAACCCACAGCAGACCGATTCCCGCCCACTCAACCCACGCGTTTGGACGCCACAGCATCCAGACCAGAGCCGCCATTTGCGCTGTCGTTTTCACTTTACCAATCCACGACACCGCGACGCTGCTGCGTTTACCCAACTCGGCCATCCATTCCCGTAGCGCGGAAATGATGATCTCGCGCCCAATCATCGTCGCCGCAGGCAGCGTTACCCACCACGTATGATAATGCTCAGCAACCAGAACCATAGCGATAGCGACCATCACCTTATCGGCTACAGGATCAAGAAATGCGCCAAAACGTGTGCTCTGATTCCAGCGACGCGCCAGGTAGCCATCAAACCAGTCGGTCACTGCCGCGACGAGAAAAATGAGTGCACATGCGAAAGGCGCCCAGACAAACGGCAGGTAAAACGCCAATACAAAGAATGGGATGAGCACGACGCGAAAGAGTGTGAGCAACGTAGGGATATTAAATCGCATAATGACGGTAACTGTCTGTTGTCAGTAAAATTTAGCTCTATGTTGCTACAGAGCCCTCAATGTTTCAACGAGTAGTAGATCTTTTCTGCCAGGGCTTGCGAAATACCCGGCACTTTTGCAATTTCCTCTATGCTGGCATTGAGTAATCCTTGCAATCCGCCCATATACTTCAGCAACATTTGTCGACGTTTTGGCCCAACACCATCAATCGTTTCAAGGGTGCTGGTGTTTTTTACTTTGGCCCGTTTTTTACGATGACCGCTAATGGCGTGGTCATGCGATTCATCGCGGATATGCTGAATAACGTGTAGCGCAGGTGAATCCGGTGGCAAACTAAAGCCCTCACCTTCTGGCTCGAAAAACAGTGTTTCAAGCCCGGCTTTACGATCAGCCCCTTTTGCTACGCCTAATAACAGCGGGTGTTGCTTATCCCAGGGAACATCCAGGGATTCAAACACCGCTTTCGCCTGGCCAAGTTGCCCTTTGCCGCCATCGATCAAAATAACATCAGGGATCTTGCTCTCTTCAATGGCTTTACCATAGCGGCGTCGCAGGACCTGGTTCATCGCCGCGTAATCATCACCTGGGGTAATTCCGGTAATATTGTAGCGACGGTATTCCGCACGCAGCGGGCCATTAGCGTCAAACACAACACATGACGCGACCGTCTGCTCACCCATTGTATGGCTGATGTCAAAACACTCCATACGTTTTACTTCGGGTAATTTCAGGAGCGTCGCCAGTGCCGTTAAACGCTGGCTAACTGTCGACTGCTGAGACAGTTTTGTGGTGAGTGCTGTCGCCGCGTTTGTTCTCGCCAGCTTCAGGTAACGAGCGCGATCGCCACGTGGCTTTGTCTGCACATTGACGCGGCGACCTGCCAGCTCCGAAAGAGAGTCTGCCAGCAAGGTTTTATCATCAAGATTAAAGTCGAGCAGAATCTCAGAAGGCAACGTTCGCATCTGGCTGCCCTGCAGATAAAATTGCCCAACAAAGGTTTCAACAACTTCGCCCAGTTCCGTCCCACCGGGAACTTTCGGGAAATAGCTACGACTGCCGAGCACTTTACCCTGACGAATAAACAGTACGTGGACACACGCCAGACCCGCATCGAAGGAAACGCCAATTACATCAAGATCATCGCCCGTATTCGACACAAATTGCTTTTCAGTTACCCTGCGAACAGCCTGAATTTGATCTCGAATGCGCGCCGCTTCTTCAAAGGCCAGCGCCTGGCTGGCTTTTTCCATACGCGCAATCAATTGAGTCAGCACCTGGTCATCTTTTCCAGCCAAAAACAGGCGCACATAATCAACTTGCTGCGCGTACTCATCTTCGCTCACCAGGCCGGCGACACAAGGCCCCAGACAGCGACCAATCTGATACTGCAGGCACGGGCGCGAACGGTTGCGGTAAACGCTATTCTCGCACTGACGAACGGGGAAAATTTTTTGCAGCAGAGCCAATGTTTCACGCACAGCATAACCGTTCGGAAAAGGCCCAAAATATTCACCCTTAGCGTGCTTGGCTCCACGATGCATCGCCAGACGCGGATGAGTATCACCGCTCAGGAAAATAAACGGATAAGACTTATCATCTCGCAGCAGAACGTTGTAGCGAGGCTGATACAGTTTGATGTAGTTGTGCTCAAGCAGAAGCGCTTCTGTCTCCGTATGGGTGACAGTGACATCTATATTTTGTATGAGTGCAACCAGAGCTTCAGTCTTGCGTGAGGCAAGATTGCTGCGAAAATAGCTGGAAAGGCGTTTTTTAAGATCTTTCGCCTTACCCACATAGATAACCGTACCGCCAGCGTCATACATCCGATAGACACCTGGCTGGCTGGTTACAGTTTTTAGAAAAGCTTTTGAATCGAACACATCACTCACTGACTTGTTAAGGTCTCCGCATTACACAGACCATGACGAATGGCCAGGTGAGTGAGTTCGACATCGCCGTGAATGTTCAATTTACTGAACATCCGATAGCGGTAACTGTTCACCGTCTTAGGGCTGAGATTCAGTTGCTCAGAGATCTCATTCACCTTCTGGCCTTTGGTGATCATCAGCATAATCTGCAATTCGCGCTCAGACAAACTGGCAAAAGGCGACGCCATTTTATCTGGCTCAATTTGGCTCAATGCCATTTGTTGAGCAATATCTGATGCAATGTAACGTTGTCCGGCAAAGACGGAACGGATTGCATTGACGACTTCCTGCGGCGCAGCGCCTTTGCTTAGATAGCCTGCAGCACCGGCCTGCATGACTTTAGCGGGCAGAGGATTTTCGGTATGAACGGTCAGCATGATGACTTTGGTATCAACAAAGGTACGCGCGATTTTGCGCGTTGCTTCAAGGCCACCGATGCCCGGCATATTCATATCCATGAGCACCACGTCTGCGGAGTTTGCGCGACACCACTTCACGGCATCTTCGCCACAGCAGACTTCACCGGCAACTTTAATACCTTTAATGTCTTCCAGTATGCGTCGTATCCCTGCGCGCACGAGTTCGTGGTCATCAACAAGAAGGACGTTGATCAAAGGAAATGTCTCCAGAATAGGGATAAAGCGACTGACTGTTAATTTGGTTTATATTAACGGTTTTCGCCCCAAGATTAAAATGCTAAAAAAGCCGCTATTCGATTTCGCTCTCGTTTTTGGAAATTAGTCTGTACAGCGAGTGGAAAGAGAATCGATGTTGATTTGACTTTTGCTGTTATTTTTAAGTACCTGTATTCATAAGGTTACAAAAACTGCCCCTGAAATACGCTCAGAAAAACAGCTCTCAAACTTTTGTAACAATAATTAACCATCGTTAAACCGATGCTAAACAATTAATAGTGGAATTACGTGTTCTGACGTTCGTCCACAAATCGTTGTTTACCCAAATAAACGCCGCCCGACAAAGTACAAAAAACAACCATTGCATTTTTTTATCATACCTTGTGGTATACTCCGCCGCCTTAACTTTCATCGTCGCGCTCAAGCGCTGTTTTATAATGAGGAAAATAAATGAGCACACCAGAATTCGCCACCGCGGAGAATAACCAGGAACTGGCACAGGAAGTCTCCTGCCTGAAATCGCTGCTGACACTTATGCTGCAGGCAATGGGTCAGGCCGACGCGGGTCGTGTGATCATTAAGATGGAAAAACAAATCGCGCAGATGGAAGACCAGGCGGAATCAGCGGTATTTGCTAATACTGTTAAGCAAATTAAACAAGCTTACCGCCAGTAAAAAAAACGGCTGGATGCGATGCATTCAGCCGTTGTCTCGTCTGCCACGCAGAACGTTTTTTACATCAGATAAGACCCGTTGCCGCAGCATAGCAGGCAATCTGTGTCTTATTGGGTGCGTTGAATTTCTTCTGCATATTTTTCTGATGGAAATTTACTGTATTCTCCGAAATCGAGAGAATGATAGCTATTTCCGCCGATGTCTTTCCTTCTGCCGTCCACTTCAAAATTTCACGCTCACGTTTGCTGAATTTCATTTCTGGCGGCATGACCATCTCATGTTCAAATCGAAGAAGTGATGTTAAAGCCATCTGCACCAGCATTTGCAGACGCAACTCTAATTCATCATCGTCGATCATATTAACGACCAGGCTAGTACGTGAGACAGAAAGAAATCCTAACGCATGGTTGGGTAACATCAGGCACTGCGTTATTCCCTTGCGTAAACCATAGTCCCGTGCACCATCCCATAATTGCGGGGCATCCGCGAATAATTCATCCGTCCACGGTAAATGCCCCTGCACGAAATTCTCCGGCTTCAACACCGGATCGATGGCGAAATAATTCTCCGACTTATAATGCGCCATCCACTGTTGCGGGTAACTGGAGTGCACAGAAATCTTCGGACGCGTGAATGGTACTGGATGACGAACGCAGAGAGCAAAATAATCGAATTCAAGCGCCTGCGTTTGTCGCTGAAGTTCAAGATAAACCTCATCGGCAGTAGACAACTCCTGAAACCGGAGGAAGCAATCCCGCCGCCATGTGAAAAAGTCTGTATCCCTCATACTTACTGAATAGAGCCTCTGATAAAGATAATCATTATTATGGAAAATATAACGTAACACATAAATCTTATTTATATATACGAAATATCGGCCACAGAACAATTATCTTTAGTTTTGATACGATTTATCCTAACCGAACAGAATAAACGCATGATGAGATGGGTTAATAGGGGGAATATTTTGCTCCAGAGCAACAATCCGGAGCAAAATAGTGCATAAAGGTTACTGCATAAGGAATTTTTCCAGGAACTGCCGTGTGCGTGGCTGCTGCGGATGAGTAAATAAACTTTTTGCGGGTCCTTGCTCCACAATGCGTCCTTGGTCCATAAAAATAGCGCGATCGGCAACGTCACGGGCAAAGCTCATCTCGTGGGTCACAATCACCATCGTACGCTTCTCTTGTGCTAACTGGCGGATGGTGTTCAGCACCTCCCCTACCAGTTCAGGGTCCAGCGCTGACGTGGGTTCATCAAATAAAATGACATCCGGACGCATTGCCAGTGCCCGGGCGATCGCCACGCGTTGCTGCTGCCCACCGGACAAACGTCGTGGGTAGCTGGTCTCTTTACCGGAAAGCCCCACTTTCGCCAGCAGGTCGCGCGCCCTGGCGGTCGCTTCCGCTTTCGACTCCCCCTTCACAATAACCGGTCCTTCAATAATATTTTCGAGTACCGTCCGATGAGGGAAAAGATTAAAGTTCTGAAAAACGAACCCCACATGTTGGCGCAGGCGGCGAATCAGCCCTTTCTGCTGACTCATGGATTTCGCGGTATCAATAGTAATATCCCCGACACGGATCGTACCGCCTTCGGGTTGTTCAAGCAGATTGATACTGCGCAGCAGCGTCGTTTTCCCCGATCCGCTCGGCCCAATAATAGCAACCACTTCCCCCTGCTCGACTTCAAGATCAATTCCCTGAAGCACTGTTTGCCCGTGGAATTTTTTCACCAGGTTTTTGACATCAATCGCACTCATTTCGGATCTCGCTCCTGGCGGTTAAGCTGATTTTCAAAATAGTTTTGCAGTGCAGACAGTACCGTCGCCATCACCCAGTAAATCAGTGATGCCGCCAGATACATCGTAAACACTTCAAGCGTGCGTGATGTGATCAATTGCGCTTGACGGAACAACTCCGGAACCTGGATCGTCGCAGCAAGTGACGTATCCTTCACCAGGCTGATAAAGCTGTTACTCAGAGGGGGCAATGCCACGCGTGCCGCCTGTGGCAGGATAGCGCGTCGCAACGTTTGCCAGGGCGTCATCCCTATACTGGCTGCGGCCTCCCATTGCCCTTTATCAATAGAAGAGATCGCCGCACGCAGCGTTTCAGATGTGTACGCCGCCGTATTAAGTGACAACCCAATCATCGCTGCCGGGATCGGATCCAGTTCAATACCAAACTGAGGTAAGCCGTAATAAATCATAAAGAGTTGGGCGATAAGCGGCGTTCCACGAAACACGGAAATATAGAATCGCGCCAGCCAACGAACCGGCCAGACGGGCGACATCCGCATCAATGCCAGCACAAACCCCAACACCAGGCCAAAGAACATCCCCCCGATACTGAGTTGTAATGTAAACACAGCACCTTTGAGCAGATAAGGCAGTGAATCAATAACTAACTGGACACTTTCTTGCATTATCGTTTTTCGACCCGAAGATTAAACATGAGGGTGATAGGCAAACAGCGCAGGCGCTCCGCCCGTGTGAATAAACAGAATCGGACCTTCATCCTTAAAGCGTTTCTGACTGATACCGTCGACCAATCCAGCCATCGCTTTCCCGGTATACACAGGATCCAGCAAAATGCCCTCAAGGCGAGCCAGCAGTTTTATCGCTTCCAGTCCTTCCTCATTCGGCGTGCCGTAGCCCGGCGCAAAATAGTCATCCCAGAGCACAATATCTGCCTTCGCTTCAAGCTCCAGCTGCTGTGCCACAGCCTGTTGCAACGTGACAACTTTCGGTTTTTGGTCGGCAATGCTGCGCGACACAGTGACACCAATCAACTCAACGTCCGGCATCAGTTGTTCCAGCCCCACAGCAAGCCCGGCATGTGTCCCCGCACTTCCGGATGCCACCACAACAGATGACAGGTTTACCGCCCCTTCACACTGTTGAGCAATTTCCAGTGCGCTTTCAACATAGCCCAGCGCCCCCAGCGCATTTGATCCCCCAACCGGAATCACATAAGGTCGAAAACCTTGCGCCTCTATACGGGTTGCCAGCTCAGAAAGCTGGGCGGTGGGATCGGTCAGAGCATCACACATTTCAACCTGCACGTTGAACAGATCCAGCAACAACCGGTTTCCATTGGTGAGATAGTTTTCCGCCCGCGTACCGATAGGGTTTTCCAGTAATGCCACACAGTGCAAGCCCAACTTTGCCGCCACTGCCGCCGTCTGGCGAACATGGTTAGACTGAATTGCCCCGGCGGTGATCAGTGTGTCCGCCCCTTCACGCAGTGCGTCGGCCGCCAGGAACTCCAGCTTGCGTAACTTATTGCCCCCCATCGCCATGGGCGTCACATCATCACGCTTGATGAAGATATCGCGTCCTACATAATCAGAAAATCGTGGCAAATACTCCAGCGGCGTGGGTGCGCCAATGAACTCAAGACGCGGGAAACGCGTTAAATTCTGCAGTGACATGGAACCTCCGGTAACGCTCTATTTATGTAATATTTTTTATTATGCACACAGACGCGCAAGAAATAAAAAAGGCGCTTATAAAAGCGCCTTTTTTTTAGTCAACGACTTATTTGGTGATATCTGCCCCGAACCACTTCTCGGAGAGTGCCTTAAGACTACCGTCCTTCTGCATGTCCGCAATTGCACCATCAATGGCTTTCACGAGATCGTCATTCCCTTTACGCACAGCAATACCTGACTCCTGACGAGAGAACGCATCACCCGCAACGGCCAGGGTATCATTGGTTTTCTTCACCAGATCCAGCGCAGCCAGACGGTCAACCAGGATGGCATCGATACGGCCTACACGCAGATCCTGGTATTTTGTCGGGTCATCGTCATAAGTGCGAATATCCACGCCCTGGACGTTCTTGCGCAGCCACTCTTCGTAGTTCGTGCCAAGACCCACGCCAACTTTCTTACCTTTCAGATCCGCCGCTGTTTTGATCGTCCCTTCGTTACCCTTCTTCACCAGCGCCTGAATACCAGACACGGTGTATGGCGTAGAGAAATCATATTTCTTCTTACGCTCGTCAGAAATGGTCACCTGGTTGATCACAACATCTATACGTTTGGAATCAAGCGAGGCCAGCATACCGTCCCATTTGGTCGGTTTCAGCGAGGCTTCAACCCCAAGATGTTTTGCCAGTTCTTGTGCAAACTCCACTTCGAAACCGGTCAATTTACCGTCATCACCCTGGAAGCTGAACGGAGGATAGGTTCCTTCCAGTCCAACCAACAACGTGCCACGCTCTTTCACTTTATTCAGCAGATTTTCTGCTGCGAACGTTTTCACGCTCATACCCGCGACCAGCGCAATAGCCATTACACCCATCAGCGCCTGACGACCCAGAAGTGCTAATTTCATAATTACCCCGATATAGTGGAATTTTTGGGTAGTGTAGTGCCTTCATCTATAACGTCAAAGGCGACTGTGCTACATCTTATTCTTTTTTAATATATATCAGAAGTTGTCTCTAGGTGGACTTTCTGCTTCATCATGCCCGGCATTTGTACCTTATATTGTGCATACTTGCGCAGCGCGATACGGTAATTATTGGTACTTGTCGCAGGCAACCACGGTTCCAGATTCTCATCCAGATAACCGGTTTTCAGCAGATCACGAGAAATATTTTGCACGGTCAGATGCTGGCCCAGGCGGCGCAAGCGAACGACATATTCGCGCACCGTACCATGGCTCATCTCCGTTTGTTCAAACAGGAATTGTTTGAAGCCGATGATATCAAAGAAATCGCTCTGCTCTTTACAGTGCAGATCGCCACAGAAACGGCATAATGCCACCCACTCTTTTTGCTCTTCCTGCCATGCTGATTCATCCATCAACGTGTCGAGACGGGAAATCGCAATCTTATTGACGATTTCACCGCGGCGAACCAGCGTGATACGGTCGAGTAACTTGTTGCAATGGGCGCAATGCGTCTGGCTGTGTTTAAAGTCTTTCAGGTAGCGGCTTAAAGGCCGTCTTTTAGATTGCTGCACCGTCATGATAACTCCTGGTTGTCAATACGTTGTGCGGCACTTTTCAGGCGAATCACTCACCTATAACTTACCCAGCTTGGTGCGTAAGCGTTTAATGGCCTGGCTGTGCAGCTGACTAACCCGTGACTCCCCTACTTCCAGTACAGCGCCAATCTCTTTGAGATTGAGCTCTTCCTGGTAATAAAGGGTCAACACCAGTTGTTCACGCTCAGGTAAAGCTTCAATAGCTTCCATCACGCGGTGGCGTAAATTACCTTCCAGTAAATGGTGTAACGGGTTTTCTTGCTGGTGCTCATCGGTCACCAACTCGATACTATCGCCATGCTCTTCACGCCACTCATCATAAGAGAAGAGCTGGCTATTATTGGTATCGAGCAACATCTGGCGATACTCTTCAACAGCAATACCAAGACGTTCCGCGACTTCTGTTTCCGTCGCGTTGCGTCCCAATTCCTGTTCCAGCTGTCCCATCGCATGTGCCACTTCGCGTGCGTTGCGGCGAACACTGCGCGGAACCCAGTCGCGGCTGCGCAGTTCGTCCAGCATCGCACCACGAATACGCTGTACTGCGTAAGTAGTAAATGCCGTTCCTTGCAGAGCGTCGTATCGGTCCACTGCATTCAATAACCCGATACCGCCCGCCTGTAGCAGATCGTCCAGTTCCACGCTCGCCGGCAAACGCACCTGGAGGCGCAATGCTTCGTGACGCACCAGCGGGACATAACGCTGCCACAGCGAGTGTTTATCCATTACACCTTCAGCGGTATAGAGTGAATTCACGATAAACAGCCCTGCGTTAGTTGAGTTATCGGCATGATTATCCGATTCTGCAGGGGTTTTAATCGAGTGAATAGTGGGTGAAATAAGGGGTTATTTTGACAGTTGACCGCCAATGGGCAGCAACCAGGAGCAGTAGCTCCTGTGCTGTTCACCGGAAAAGGCAAATATTACTGACTAGCTATTAACAGCATATTTGCTATGAATAGTCTCTAATATTCTTGTGACCTTTTTCGTATTCTCAATTGTAATATCGACAGTCTGATAGCCATGTTTTTGTATAAAATACTGGTTGGCCACCGCCACGATCGCACGGAATGTCAACTCACCAGAAATCGTAGACTGCTTAACACTCCAGCCTTCATCGCCAATATAATCCTGCGAATCAGGAATATCTGCGAAGTACCCAAATGGAGGATGCATGCCCGCGTTAATGATCGCGATAGTGTGGTCAACATGTTCCAGAGCGTTATAAAAACGCTCATCCATCAGCCCAACCGTATCAAGGGAAAGCGCCGTGTAATAGCTAAATGCCCCGACGCAGGAAGGGAACATAAAGAGTTTATCTCTGCCAAAATCGCAGCGCATGCGCATCCTGGGCAGGCCCTGCTGATCCATGTTTTGTTTACCGTGCTGACTAAAATTGAAATGTTGCACGCCGGTGAGTCTGGACATCTCAATGTAGCGGAAAAAGACATCGCTACGTTTAACAAAAACATCGTCTTCAATCAGAAAGAAATGATCGACATCTCTCCCGCGAAGATAGGAAAGAGCGCGATTTTTGCTAACACCTACGCCAAGGTTTTCCTCATTCAAAATATAATGGCAATCCAGCCCTGCATACTCGGGAAAATGTTCGCCATCATTGACGATCACGAGTTCATCAATACATTCCCGCGGCAGTGAGTTAAATAGCTTGAGCAGCCCATCTTTACAATTATAGGTGACGATACCCACGCCAATCTTTTTACCCTGATACATACGCCACTCATCCGTTAATTAATTTACAGATCGCCAGAGATACGTATCCCCTGACGTGAAAGATGCTTTCCCGGGTGTTAATCGAGCCAGGCACGTTGCCAGTCCTCAAGACCGCTATCTTTTAACATCCAGTCTCGTTGCACTGCATCTCGCAGCGCTTCACCCGCACGATCCAGGGCATTCCAGTCGCTGATGTGTTCGCGAATGGCGGCAATCCAGGCATTCGGGGTATTTCTCACGCGCTGAACAGGCAATCCGCAGCGGTAGGGCTCAATATCGGTGCAAATAATCGGCACGCCACAACTGCCTAACTCAAGGAGACGCAGGTTACTCTTACATTCATTGAAGAGATTCTGCTCCAGCGGCACAAGCGCTAAATCCAGATCCAGCTCACTCAGTTTCTGAGGATAGTGCTCAAAAGGCACTGGAAGGTGGAACTCACATGCCACCCCAGCGGGTTTCATTCCCATAAATACCCATTCAACGTCGTTTTCCAGTTCACGCATAATCGGCAGAAGGATTTCGAGGTCACCCGTATGACTCGATCCCCCCGCCCAACCCACACGTGGCTTCTTGCCTCGGCGTTTGTTGGATTTGAGATGTCCCCAAAGCTCCATATCCAGGCGGTTTTTGGCAACCCGGATATCCGAATGGAAGCGCGAGTAAGCCTCGGCAAGAGGTTCGGTTGAGACAACAACCCAGTCAGCCATTGCCAGGCCCGCGCTCAGGCGATTCTGGATATCTTTTGGCACGTTGTCCCTGAAAATGTTTTTCTCCGGAACATTGAGATAATAATCATCAAACTCCATTATTATTTTTGCATCGCAGACCTGACGATAACGACGGATAGTCTGGGGAATATCATCCGCTATCGGTACTTCAAGGATCAAACGATCCGGCTGGAATTGCGCAACTTCCATCACCGTTGGCAGGCCGAGAATAAGGCCGCCATCAGCTTTCAGTTCCGTCTGTAAGGCCCTGAATGGCTTGATAACGCGATAATTACCACACCCTGTCCAGTTGACATGAGTGCCCATCACTACAGGCAGCGGTTTGCCGGGTAACGCCTCCGGTAAACGTGACATGCGGGTATTGAGGCTAAATGCTGACCCCAGGAGATTCATCCGTGGGTTATAGTAAGGATCACGGGCAAGCGCACTCCCCCATTTTTCGAGCAGTGCATCGAAGCACGTTTCATCCGCATGCGTAGCAACATGGAATTTCTCAGGGAATAAACGTGAGGCTCCCCCCAGATGCCGAACCCGGCTTGAAGGCGTCCAGACCGTAATATAACCGCTGGATTTCGCTTTTAACGCCAAATCAACATCAGAGAAGTAAACCGGGAATTCTTTTTCTTCAAAGCCCCCCAGTTCTTCGAAAACAGCTTTACGCATCATCATGCACGCGGCGCTAACGGCATGTGCACCACGAGGAACCTTGAGGCGATTCAGGAAGCCGTTGTCGCCAGGCTTACTTCCCCGCTCACTGACTATTACGCCATCATTAACACCCGTGATGTACCCACCATGCTCAAGTGAGCCATCAGGATATTCAAGGCGACTGCCCACAATGCCAACTTCAGGTCGCTGGGCGTGCTCAATCAGTGCGCTCATCCAGTTCCCGTCAATAATCTCAATATCGTTATTCAGGAAGAGCAGGAACTCACCCGTCGCATGCTGGCTCGCGAAATTATTGATTGCAGCAAAATTAAAGTCACTGTCATACCGCAGGACTTTAATTTGAGCAAGTTGCAGTGCATCGAGTTGATCCAGGTACATTCTGGCATCACCCTCGGTAGAGCCATTATCCACAATGATGATTTCATACTGGTGATGCTGCGTATTTTCCATCAGTGAATCGATGCATTTCTGGAGCAGTACAAAGCGGTCCTTGGTCGGAATGATGACTGAAACTTTAGCCATCTTTGGAAGGGCATAAACAACGTTTTGCACGCCGGTCTCATCATGTGCCGTGACGGTGGCATCTATCTGGCAACGCGACAAGTGTCCTGCCGTAATACGGGTCATTTCCTGAAGTAGTGTGCCTTCTTTAGTCCACTCATTCATGGTCTCAGTTCTGCTGATCAGGGGCTCCGCGATATGCCCAATACAGGCAGGGCCACTCTCCTCAACAAGTTTCCAGCACACATCAATATGGCTTAATGCGTTGAACGTCAGGTCAAATCCCTGATGGCGACGAAGGGCTTCAACAGAGATCACCACGCTCGAACCGATGTACGGAAACGCACGCAGCAAATCGATATCACACTCAGGCTTGAGTATTAACCCATCTTCTTTATTGTCTTTAACGATCAGTTCATCGTAGTACCAGAGGGATTTATGCGGTTCACGCATGGCGAATTCCGCAAACGTGAGCAAGGCATGCTCTTCAAGCCTATCCCCGGCATCCATAATGACAACCAGAGTTGATGGAATTTGCGCCAATGCCGTATTCAAATCAGGAGCATAATTAACGGCAGGAGAATCTGATGGCAGTTGTTGACCCACTGCGCCAATAACAAAAGTAACTTCGGCGCCGAGACTCTGCGTCTGAGCAGACGCTAACGTCGTCTGAAGTTTATCGGTGGAACCGTCACGATCGATAATAATGACGGCGATTCGTGAAAATTCAGGGAAAGACTGTAATAAGGTCGCGATAATCGCATTACGCAATTCCGTCGGTTTTCTGTCATTCAGCCAGCTATTTACAGACCGTGTTTTCTCTTCACCAATGCTGTCCATAACCTTACGGTGGAACTCAATTCGGCGACCTTGTTCTTCTGTAATATGTAATTTTTTTGCCGCAGGAGCGCGTTCCAGAATTCTGTCGACGGTGGCATCCAGCGCAAGCTGTGAAATAGCCGTTGACCGATATTCTTGTGCCCAACGGGAAGCTTTCGCATACCCCTCAACAATCTCTTTCACCCACCGGGTTTGATTCGTTATTTTATTTGCACCGGTCAAGGCAAAGTGATAATCACTGCGTTCAAGTAAATTGTCTTGTCCAAGGTAACCATGGGAGAAATCACCATTAGAGATCACCACAGGAAGTCCCATGCTCATGGCCAATGCCACACGCCCTTCATCTCCGATAACAATATGATATTCAGAGAGAAGTTCAGGCGTGACAGGCCCAGGGGCAGAGTCCAGATTGTAGTAGTCGAGCTCAATACCTTTGTTACGAAAAGCATCAATTTGAGCGACTAAATTTTTATTATATCCAGAAGAAATGAGCAGCACTTTTTCTGGCTTATCCGCAAAATGTGGTACGGTGTAAGAGGCGAACTCCTGATTCACCGTGAACGGGAAGATTTTAATTCGCGATTGTTTGATCCCTTTCTCAACCAGGCGAATATAACTGACGGTTGAACACGCCAGGCACACGCTTGCAAGCGAGTTTTCCACTTCAAAGCCATAAGGCAAATCATAATCTGCATAGCTGTAGAAATGGTGGAAAAAGACCTGAGCGGTATAACGCCCTTGTAAAAATGCGGTATTCAGTTCGGCCGTAATATACCCATTGAATACCCAGATCAGTCGATATTCAGGTTGTAATTTATCTTCGCTTTGTTCCAGCAAGTGAATGTTCTTGCTTTCATTAATAAGACTGATTTTATTCTGCCAGTGTCGCCCAATGGTTCTGGCTGCAACATCAACTTGCCAGTTATGGCGCTGAAAATAGTCTATCAAATCGAAAAAGATACTCTCGTGTTGACCGAAGTGCTCTAATCTGTCAATGGTAAGTAAAATTTTGCGCATGTTATTTTCAGTTCTACCAACAAATGGAATGATAATGTCAGGATAACAAAAACCCGGCAGCGCCGGGTTTTTGTTTATCAGGAAAGTACAGATTAACGCAGCAGAGACAGCATAGTCTGTGGAACCTGGTTTGCCTGAGACAGTACAGAAGTACCAGCCTGCTGCAGGATCTGCGCGCGAGACATGTTAGATACTTCAGTTGCGTAGTCAGCATCCTGAATACGAGACTGTGCAGCAGACAGGTTAGTCACGGAGTTGTTCAGGTTGTTAACAGTGGATTCGAAGCGGTTCTGCATCGCACCCAGGTTACTACGCGCACCATCAATGCCTTTCAGTGCGGTATCAACTGCATCGATAACTCTCTGAGCAGTGGTGTTGTCGCTGATGGTTACGCTGCTGCCAGACAGAGCAGTACCGGAAGCCAGTGAGCCCAGTTTAGCGTTGATCAGGGAGTCAGAACCGATGCTGATGGTGTCACCAGTGTTGGTGTTAGCGCCAACCTGGATGGTCACGCCGCCGCTCTGAGAACCGTCCAGCAGGTTTTTGCCGTTGAAGTTCGCTGCGCCAGCAATACGGTCGATTTCGGACAGACGTTGGTTGATTTCAGTGTTGATTGAAGTCAGGTCTGTGCCCTGGTTAGTACCGTTTGCTGCCTGTACAGACAGTTCACGAATACGCTGCAAGTTGGTGTTGATTTCGTTCAGGTTGCCTTCAGCAGTCTGAATCATGGAGATGCCGTCGTTGGCATTACGTGCAGCCTGAGTCATACCCTTGATCTGAGAGGTCATGCGGTTAGCAATCGCCTGACCAGCAGCATCGTCTTTAGCGCTGTTGATACGCAGACCAGAGGACAGACGCTCAATCGCGGTGCCCAGAGCAGACTGAGATTTGTTCAGGTTGTTCTGAGTGGACAGGGACAACAGGTTAGTATTGATTACTGCCATAATTTAATTCCTTCAAATTGGGTTCTAGGGTCGGTGCCTAACACTCACGGCGTCTCTCACCGTCAACTGGATTATCGACGCACCTGAAAAAGACTTTAGAATTTTTGCCATAATTTTTTTATTTATATGATTTTATTGATAAAAATGATGTGCATATATTTTCAATATTACAGTGAGATGAAATTTTTAAGAGTGGAATGTCTGAACATCAGGCGATATCCCCTCCCCCATTTTTGGGTATGCAGATAACAAAGGCCGCATATACCGACAAGGAGTCCTTCTATTCGGTCGATAATTTTTTCTACTGAACCTTAAACTAATTTGGAATGTCGCCGATAACTAGCTGAAACTACCATTGACTAAAGGAAACTAACTAATGGCCAGTGCAACAATCAGTAGTCTTGGCGTGGGCTCAGGTCTTGACCTCCAAACTCTCTATACCAACCTTGAGACGGCTGAGAAAACAAAATTAACAACAATCACGAATCAGCAAACGTCTTATAACGCTCAGCTCAGTGCATTCAGCAAGCTGCAAAGCGCAATGCAAACGCTGAACACCGCGACTGCTGCGCTTGCCAAAAAGGATACCTGGAACGCGACAGCTGTCGGGTCAACCAACACCTCTTTTACGGCAACAACCGCAACAGGCGCGACAGTAGGTGACTACACCGTACAGGTAAAAGCTCTCGCGAAGGCGCAAGTGTTGACGTCCGCCAGCCAGGCAAGCGCGACTACGCAACTTGGTGCAACAACGGGCGGAAGCCGCACCATTACTATCTCGCAGGAAGGCACGACCAAACCGCTGACGGTGACCCTTTCTGACTCTGACACGTCATTGAACGGCATTGCGAGTGCCATTAATAAGGCCAATGGCAACGTCACCGCGACCGTCGTTAAAGCCAAAGAGGGTGATTACACCCTGATGCTGACGTCAAAAACGTCAGGTACAACCAATGACATGACCGTGTCCGTTTCTGGCGACAACACATTACAAGGTATCATTGGTTACGATTCATCCACGCATACCGGTGCGATGAACCAACAAACGGCATCCCAGAATGCGCAGGTTGTCATTAACGACATCACCATTGAACGTTCAACAAATACAATCACCGATGCCCTGCCTGGCATCACGCTGAGCCTTAAAAATCAGAGCAGCAGCACCGAAAACCTGCAAATTACCCGCGCCGCTGACGCGACGCAAAAAGCGGTTACTGACTGGGTTACCGCTTATAACGCCCTGCAATCCACCATCACCTCTGTCACCAAATATGTGAAAGTGGACGCGGGTGAAGATCAATCCGCAAACAACGGTGCCCTGCTGGGTGACAGTACGGTTCGTTCTGTCCAGTCTCAGCTGCGCGGTTTACTCACGGAAGTGCAGTCCGGTTCTTATGCGATCCTGGCACAACTTGGTGTGACTCAGGATACAACGATGGGTGCCGACGGTTCGTTGGGTAACCTTAAAGTTGACTCCACCAAGCTTACCAAAGCGTTAACCGATAACCCGGAAGCGGTTCAGGCTTACTTTACAGGTGACGGCAAAACGACTGGCCTGGCAACGCAAATGGGTAATACGCTTACCACAATGCTAAGCACCACAGCCGGTAAAGAAGGGATCATTAAGAACGCCACTGACGGTATCAACACTACGTTGAAAACCTTAGATCAGCGTTACGATGCAATGGAAGCCAGCATCGAAGCAACAATGGCACGCTATAAAACACAGTTTACCAATTTAGATACGTTGATGAGCAAGATGAACAACACATCAACCTACCTCAAACAGCAATTTAGTACTTCCAGCAGTTAAGGAACTTCTATGTACTCACAGAATGGCGCACGAGCTTATCAACAGGTTGGGCTGGAAAGCGCGGTAATGAGCGCAAGCCCACATCATCTTGTGTCCATGCTTTTTGACGGGGCACTGAGTGCCCTTGTTCGCGCCCGACTCTTTCTTGAAGAAGGGCGTATTAGCGAAAAAGGTGAGGCTTTATCTAAGGCAATCAACATTATCGATAATGGCCTAAAGGCTGGTCTGAATATGGAAGTGGAAGGAGACCTCTCGGCGAACCTTTCCGCACTGTATGAGTACATGGTTCGTCGTCTATTACAGGCCAATTTACGTAATGACGCAGGAGCAATTGTCGAAGTTGAGGACTTGTTGAGTAACATTGCAGATGCGTGGAAACAAATAGGCCCAAATGCTTCCTCTCTCCAGGATAACTTTTGATGAACACTCCTAGCTCCGCACTTAGCGCCTGGCAGGCGCTATACAATCTTAGCCTCACAATGCTTACGCATGCTAAAGCGGGGCAATGGGATGAGCTGATTACACATGAGATCACCTATGTTCAGCTTATCGAACAGATCTCTCAAAATCCCATAGCCTCAGCCCCGCCTGCGCACATTGAACAAGCCAGATTTTTGCTCGAAAATGTTCTGAAAAATGAAAATGACCTTAAAGAATTGCTGGCGGCCCGAATGGACGAGCTGCGCAATTTGATTGGCCAGACCAGCAGGCAGCAATCAATAACCTCTACCTATGGCAAACTCTCGGGTAATATTCTCTACCCCGAAAGTCTGACACGCGACCCCCAATTATGATTTTGTCATCCATACTCCAGAAGTCAGCACAATGGCTTCTGGAGCACGGACGATGAAAAATCCCACTTTATTGCAATGTTTTCACTGGTATTACCCTGCAGGTGGAGAGTTGTGGCGAGAAGTCACTGCGCTCGCCCCCAACCTGAATGAAATTGGCATTAATATGATTTGGTTACCGCCAGCCTATAAAGGGGCATCAGGTGGCTTTTCGGTTGGATACGATTCATATGATCTTTTTGACCTTGGCGAATTCGACCAAAAAGGATCCGTCGCCACAAAATACGGTGATAAAGCACAATTACTCGACGCCATCGATGCCTTAAAGAGCAACCAGATTGCGGTATTGCTGGATGTGGTGGTCAATCACAAGATGGGTGCGGATGAGAAAGAGTCGATCCGGGTGCAGCGCGTAGACGAGCAAGATCGTAACCAAATCGCCGAGGATATTGTCGAGTGCGAAGCCTGGACCAGGTACACCTTCCCTGTCCGGGCGGGTCAATACTCTCAGTTTATCTGGGACTTCAAATGTTTCAGCGGTGTTGACCATATCGAAAACCCGGACGAGGACGGCATCTTTAAAATCGTCAACGACTACACCGGCGAAGGCTGGAATGACCAAGTGGATGACGAAATGGGTAATTTCGATTACCTGATGGGCGAGAATATCGACTTTCGCAACCGCGCGGTTACCGAAGAACTGAAATATTGGGCTCGCTGGGTGATAGAACAAACCCATTGCGACGGCTTTCGACTCGATGCGGTCAAACATATTCCGGCATGGTTTTACAAGGAGTGGATTGAACACGTCCAGGACACAACGGAAAAGCCGTTATTTATTGTTGCAGAGTACTGGTCACACGAAGTCGATAAACTCGAGCAATATATTGATCAGGTTGACGGTAAAACACTGCTTTTTGATGCGCCGCTCCAGATGAAGTTTCACGAGGCCTCTCGTCAGGGGCGTGATTACGATATGAGCCAGATTTTCACCGACACGCTGGTCTCAGTTGATCCCTTCCATGCCGTCACGCTGGTCGCCAACCATGACACTCAGCCGCTGCAGGCTCTCGAGGCCCCGGTCGAATCCTGGTTTAAACCCCTGGCGTATGCATTAATCCTGCTACGTGAAAACGGTGTTCCCAGCGTATTTTATCCAGACTTATTCGGTGCGAGCTACGATGACGTCGGGGGAGATGGTGAAACCTATCACATTGACATGCCTGTCATTGAACAGCTCCACGAACTGATCCTGGCCCGTCAGCGTTTCGCCCACGGTATACAGACGCTCTATTTCGATCATCCGAACTGTATCGCTTTTAGCCGAAGCGGTACTGACGAAAACCCAGGCTGTGTGGTGGTACTTTCCAACGGAGATGATGGAGAAAAAATCCTGTGTCTGGGGGAAAACTACGGTAATAAGACCTGGCGGGATTTTTTGGGAAACCGTGAGGAGACGGTAAGCACTGCAGCCGATGGCGAAGGTACATTTACCTGTAAGGGTGGCAGTGTGAGTATCTGGGTAATGGAAGATGTTCTGTAATCAGGCGTCGGGTGAGAATACTCACCCGACAATCCTTCTTATGGGTGATGGCTTTCGAGCGGGTTTTTGCTCAGATAATCAGCACACTCTACCGTCGGGCGCGCGACGTGCTGGAGCTCCATGCCGTCATATTCCAGCGTCATCCCGTCCAGGTGTAACGGATAGATATCCAGTTTGCTGGTAACGTTATAATACTTATCGGAACGCAACATGATTTTACCCGGCACAGCGATAACACGTTGCCATTGTCGGCAATCCAGCGTGTCACCATCTTTTGTCACCACGAGCGTGGCAATGGCCTCCGGGCTGACCAATTTCCCCTGCGGCCCTTTCGACTGCCAGTAACCGGCAAGATGAGAAGGGACAGGATGCTTAATAACATCCTTGTAGCTATCGACCTGAACACATCCAGACAAGGCCAGCAGAGCACCAATAATTGCTATCTTCTTCATAGATAAACCGTATACAAAGAAAAAATACATTGTGGCATTAAAGTCCACTGTACTCCAGCAACAACCCATGCCCTGCAACAACCAGCCCGCGATGAAACCGGACCCTCGAGATTACCCCGCACGCACCACGCGGGTCAGTTTTTCATTGTCATCACGAATGAAATCGACCTTCGCTTCGTTGCGCGGATGGTGAGCCAGGAAGTCATCAAACTGAATATGTTCAATGACATATCCCAGATCCAGAATGAAACCTATCAGTGCATCACGCTGCTCGTGGAACCACGGTAAATCCCATGCTTCGAATGAGAATGGCGGGAAATTGTTATGTTCAAGGAAGCCAACCGCTCCTTTCAGTACATCCAGTTCGAGACCTTCAACGTCGATCTTCAGGAAGCGCGTTTTCTGCTCAAAAAGAATATCGTTGAGCTTAACCACCTGAACAACATCTTTTTCAGCACTCATCGCCATCTGAACGCCGGTGTTTGAGCGATACTGCTCAACCATGGAGAAACCGCCAACATTATTCATTTTGTGGTAGTCAGGAACAGGAAGCTCAAGCAGTCCGCTCTCCTGTCCAACACCTTTATTAAGGGCGGTTACGTTATTCAGTCGATTGAGGAAAATATTGCCACACAGTTGATAATAAACCGTTTTCTGAGGTTCAAAAGAATAAACCTGCCCATTTTGTTCAGCAATCATCAGGGCTGTTGGGATGGTATATGCCCCGAGGTTAGCACCGAGGTCGAAAACAATAGGCTGGTCAAATCCACGCGTGAATTCTCCCGTGATGGCAAAAAGCCAGTTTTCCCAGTTATCTCGGGTAAAGAGATGATTTGAAATAACATCATTTCCAAAGGTCAAAAAGCTACCTTGTGATGAGTTAACGACATGCACTCTTGGTAACATAGGTAATCCTGTATTTTTCTTTATAAAAGCAACATTGTTGAAAAATCACTGGAAATGACGTCAGACACTACACCTGCATGCCCATCACTTCCTGGTAGGCTGACACCAGCTTGTTACGCACCTGGATCCCCATCTGAAGGGAAACGGATGCTTTTTGTAAATCGGTCATCACATCGTTAAGTGCCACGCCAGGTTCACCCAGGGTGAATTTTTCTGCCTGCGTCCGCGCTGCCGTCTGCGTATCGCTGATGCGATCGAGCGCAGCATGCAGTTGCCCGGCAAAGCTGATGGTCGGCTGTGCGTCCGCCACATTCTGATTCCGGGCCGTCATTGCCGTTGCCTGCAACTGACTGATTACCCCTTCAATGCCCTGTATAGCCATGACTTTCCCCTGGATGGTTTTTTACGCGGTCAAGACTAACAGCTTGTCAATAAGATAAAGGCGGTAAATAGCATGAAAAAACCAGGTTATTTGACGCATAGAAAATCCTGAATCATCAAATAATGGCAGGGCCATCAGTATGGAACTTTTGTCGTGTTTGCCGACCCGGGAGTCAGTTTTGTTTCTCTACACGAATAACGTAACCCACCAGGATTTAAGAGGTGCGCAATGAGTGCGACAGCATCGACAGCACCGCAAAATAAATCACTCGAGTGGATGAACCGCCTGCGTGCGAATCCTAAAATCCCGTTGATCGTGGCAAGCGCTGCCGCTATTGCGATTCTCGTAGCGATGGTCTTGTGGGCGAAAAGCCCTGATTACCGGACACTTTATAGCAACCTTTCCGACCAGGATGGCGGTGCGATCGTCACCCAACTCACCCAGATGAACATCCCTTATCGCTTTGCGGATAACGGCGGTGCGCTTGAGGTTCCTGCGGATAAAGTGCATGAACTGCGTCTGCGCCTGGCACAACAAGGTCTGCCAAAAGGGGGCGCTGTCGGCTTTGAACTGCTGGATCAGGAAAAATTCGGTATCAGTCAGTTCAGCGAGCAGGTGAACTACCAGCGTGCGCTGGAAGGTGAGCTGGCCCGAACAATTGAAACACTTGGCCCGGTAAAAAGTGCACGCGTGCATCTGGCCATGCCAAAACCGTCTCTGTTTGTCCGCGAACAAAAATCTCCGTCAGCGTCTGTTACCGTCAATCTCGAACCCGGCCGTGCGCTGGATGAGGGACAAATCAGTGCCGTAACGCATTTGGTATCCAGTGCGGTTGCAGGCTTGCCGCCAGGCAACGTTACGCTGGTTGATCAGAGCGGCCATCTGTTAACCCAATCCAATACTGCCGGTCGTGATCTGAACGACGCGCAGCTGAAATACGCGACAGACGTAGAGAACCGTCTCCAGCGTCGCATCGAAGCCATTCTTGGCCCTATCGTCGGTAACAGCAACGTACACGCACAGGTTACTGCGCAGATCGACTTTGCTAATAAAGAGCAAACCGAAGAGCAGTACAGCCCGAACGGTGATGCGGCACAAGCGGTAATGCGTTCCCGTCAGGTCAATGAGAACGAACAAATTGGTGGCGCTTACCCCGGTGGCGTACCCGGTGCGCTCTCTAACCAGCCTGCTCCGGCTAACGCTGCCCCCATCACGACACCTGCTGCCAATCAACAGAATGGTCAGCAGAACGGTCAGCAAAATAATCAACAGCAGGGCTCAACGGCGACCAATAATTCATCTGGACCACGTTCTACCAGCCGCAATGAGACCACCAACTACGAAGTTGATCGTACGATCCGCCACACCAAAATGAATGTCGGTGATGTGCAGCGTCTGTCAGTTGCTGTCGTGGTGAACTACAAAACGCTGCCGGATGGCAAACCGCTGCCGCTGACTGCCGATCAGATGAAGCAGATCGAAGACCTGACCCGCGAAGCCATGGGTTATTCAGAAAAACGTGGCGATACCCTCAACGTGGTGAACTCGCCATTCAGCGCAGTTGATGAAACGGGTGGCGAACTTCCATTCTGGCAACAGCAGTCGTTTATCGATCAGTTGATGTCCGCAGGTCGTTGGTTACTGGTGCTGATTGTGGCCTGGCTACTGTGGCGCAAAGGCATTCGTCCACAGCTCACGCGTCGTGCTGAAGAAGCGAAAGCAGCCCGGGAACAACTCTCGGCACGTCAGGAAGTGGAAGATGCGGTCGAGGTTCGCCTGAGCAAAGACGAGCAAATGCAGCAGCGCCGTGCTAACCAGCGCCTGGGTGCTGAAGTCATGAGCCAGCGTATTCGCGAAATGTCAGATAACGATCCGCGCGTTGTGGCGCTGGTCATTCGCCAGTGGATGAATAACGATCATGAGTAACACTACCCTTTCAGGCACAGATAAAAGTGTCATCCTGCTGATGACCATTGGCGAAGACCGCGCGGCGGAGGTGTTTAAACACCTCTCCGATCGCGAAGTCCAGACGCTCAGCGCCGCCATGGCGAACGTGCGTCAGATTTCGAACACCCAGTTAACGGAGGTGCTGGCTGAGTTTGAGCGCGAGGCAGAACAGTTTGCCGCCCTCAACGTCAACGCCAACGAATACCTGCGTTCAGTACTGGTCAAAGCGCTGGGTGAAGAACGTGCGGCCAGTCTGCTGGAAGATATTCTGGAAACCCGCGACACTGCCAGCGGCATCGAAACGCTCAACTTTATGGAGCCGCAGAGTGCCGCCGACCTTATTCGCGACGAGCACCCGCAGATCATCGCCACCATTCTGGTCCACCTCAAACGCGGCCAGGCAGCCGATATTCTGGCGCTGTTCGACGAACGTCTGCGCCACGATGTCATGCTACGTATCGCCACATTTGGTGGTGTCCAGCCAGCCGCGCTGGCGGAACTGACCGAAGTGCTGAACAACCTGCTCGACGGCCAGAACCTCAAGCGCAGTAAAATGGGCGGCGTGAGAACGGCAGCCGAAATTATCAACCTGATGAAAACACAGCAGGAAGAAGCGGTTATTACTGCAGTTCGCGAATTCGATGGCGAACTGGCACAAAAAATTATCGACGAGATGTTCCTGTTCGAAAACCTGGTCGAAGTGGACGATCGCAGCATCCAGCGCCTGCTTCAGGAAGTGGACTCCGAGTCGCTGCTTATCGCTCTCAAAGGGGCCGAACAGCCACTGCGCGAGAAGTTCCTGCGCAACATGTCTCAGCGTGCGGCGGATATCCTGCGCGACGACCTTGCCAACCGTGGCCCGGTTCGTCTCTCTCAGGTCGAAAACGAACAGAAAGCGATCCTGCTTATTGTGCGTCGTCTGGCGGAAACCGGCGAAATGGTAATTGGCAGCGGAGACGACACTTATGTCTAATGAGCTGCCGTGGACGCGCTGGACACCCGATGACCTCGCCCCTCCTGTGACCGAGTTCACGCCAGCAATGATGTTGCCCGATGAGGGCGATGTCACTGATGATGCTCCTGAGCTCAGTGAGGAAGAACAACGCACGCAGATGCTGGCTCAACTGCAAATGCAGGCGCACGAGCAGGGCTTTAACGCCGGTATGAACGAAGGGCGTCAAAAAGGCCATGAGCTAGGCTATCAGGAAGGTTTAGCACAAGGATTAGAGCAGGGTCAGGAACAGGCGCGTCAGCAGCAAGCGCCGATCAATGCCCGCATGCAACAACTGGTGAGTGAGTTCCAACATACTCTTGATGCGCTGGACAGCGTCATTGCATCGCGTCTGATGCAGATGGCGCTAGAGGCTGCACGCCAGGTGATCGGCCAGACACCCGTTGTCGATAACGCTGCACTGATCAAACAAATACAGGGTTTGCTGCAACAGGAACCGTTGTTCAGCGGCAAACCTCAGTTGCGTGTACATCCTGATGATTTACAACGTGTTGAAGAGAGCCTTGGCGCGACGCTTAGCCTTCATGGCTGGCGTTTACGCGGTGACCCGTCACTTCATCATGGCGGCTGCAAAGTCTCTGCCGATGAGGGCGATCTCGATGCCAGCGTGGCAACCCGCTGGCAAGAGCTGTGCCGTCTGGCTGCACCGGGAGTCGTCTGATGACTGCACGCCTCACGCGCTGGCTTAACACGCTCGATAATTTTGAAACGAAGATGGCGCAACTGCCATCTGTTCGTCGTTATGGACGTCTGACGCGCGCCACCGGGCTGGTGCTTGAAGCCACAGGTTTACAGTTACCGCTGGGAGCAACCTGTGTTATTGAACGCCAGGACGGAATTGAGACACGCGAAGTGGAAAGTGAAGTGGTTGGCTTTAACGGTCAACGTCTCTTTCTGATGCCGCTTGAAGAGGTAGAGGGCGTGCTTCCCGGCGCACGTGTCTACGCTAAAAACTACGCGGGCGACGGTCTGCAAAGCGGGAAACAGTTACCGCTTGGCCCGGCACTTTTAGGCCGCGTGCTCGATGGCAGCGGCAAGCCGCTCGACGGTCTGCCCTCCCCTGACACCACCGAAACCGGTGCGCTAATCACACAGCCGTTTAACCCGCTACAACGTACGCCTATCGAGCACGTGCTGGATACTGGCGTTCGTCCGATCAACGCCCTGCTCACCGTGGGTCGAGGGCAGCGTATGGGTCTGTTTGCCGGTTCCGGTGTTGGTAAATCGGTTCTGCTCGGCATGATGGCACGCTATACCCAGGCCGACGTGATTGTGGTGGGGCTGATTGGTGAACGTGGTCGTGAAGTTAAAGATTTTATCGAGAATATTCTCGGTGCTGATGGCCGCGCACGCTCGGTGGTGATCGCCGCTCCGGCCGATGTTTCGCCGCTGCTGCGTATGCAAGGGGCTGCTTATGCCACGCGTATCGCTGAAGATTTCCGTGACCGTGGGCAGCACGTCCTGCTGATCATGGACTCGCTTACCCGTTATGCCATGGCGCAGCGTGAAATTGCCCTGGCAATCGGCGAACCACCAGCCACTAAAGGTTATCCACCTTCTGTATTCGCCAAACTTCCCGCTCTGGTTGAACGCGCGGGTAACGGCATCACTGGCGGCGGTTCAATTACGGCATTTTATACCGTACTGACCGAAGGCGATGACCAGCAGGACCCGATTGCCGACTCAGCACGTGCGATCCTCGACGGACACATTGTACTGTCGCGTCGTCTGGCTGAAGCAGGACACTATCCTGCAATCGATATTGAAGCCTCAATCAGCCGTGCAATGACGGCACTGATTACAGAGAAGCATTACGCCCGTGTGCGTAACTTCAAACAACTGCTCTCCAGTTTCCAGCGTAACCGCGATTTGGTCAGCGTGGGGGCGTATGCCAAAGGCAGCGACCCGATGCTCGATAAAGCGATTGCCTTATGGCCGCAACTGGAAGCGTTCTTGCAACAAGGTATTTTTGAACGTGCCGACTGGGAAGATTCAATTCAGGCTCTGGATCTGATTTTCCCGCAGGTGTAACACAGGTGGAGGGCGAAGGTCATGGCGCAAAATAGCGCGTTATCAACGCTAAAAGATCTGGCTGAAAAAGAAGTTGATGATGCCGCATTGCAACTTGGTGCAATGCGGCGTGGATGTCAGCAGGCTGAAGAACAGTTGAAGATGTTAATCGACTATCAGCATGAGTATCGCACCAACCTCAATACCGATATGACACAAGGCATTGGTAGCCAGCGATGGATTAACTATCAGCAGTTTATCCAGACGCTCGAAAAGGCGATCGAACAGCATCGCCTGCAGCTTAACCAGTGGACCCAAAAAGTGGATACAGCGCTGAATTTCTGGCGCGAGAAAAAGCAGCGACTGCAGGCCTGGCAAACATTACAGGATCGGCAAGTTGCTGCAACGACCCTCGCCGAAAACCGCCTGGATCAGAAAAAAATGGATGAGTTTGCCCAGCGCGCATCAATGAGGAAACCTGAATGATCACACTGCAACAACTGTTGGTGTCCGACCTCGACCTGTCTGGCGGTTCACAGACGGGAAAATCAGCCGATGGCGCGCAAGATTTTCTCTCGCTGCTGGCCGGAGCCTTAACGGATACCGCAGGCCAGGGCAAAGACGCTCCGCTGACCCTTGCCGACCTCAAAGCGGCCGGAAGTAAGCTGTCCAAAGCCGCGCTTGAAAAAGATGGCGACACGACGCTACAGGCGAAAATTGCCGATCTGCTCTCCCGTCAGGAGACGCTCAGTGGCGATGACACGGCGCAAACTACTGCGCTGCAAAGTCTTGTCTCCGGCCTGATGCCGGTTAAAGCTGGGGAGGCACTCAAAGCGCTGAACACCACGGCGACAAAAGATGACAGCAAGACCGAGCTTAATGAAGAAGAGTTGGCTGGCTTAAGTGCGCTGATGGCGATGTTGCCACACCAGCAAACAACCGCGCCGGTTACTCCCCAGTCAACACATGCTGAAGGTGTTACTGCACAAGCGGCTCTCAATTCTACCGGATTAGCGCAAATCGCTACTGGCCAACAGCCCGTGCAGAGCAATGTTTCCGCTGGACATGATAAGACGTCACCACAGTCTCAATATCAGGCTCTGACCCAGAGTGCTGACACGACGCTGCCAGCCAATACAACGGCTACACCGGCAGTCGCCGCCATTGCCGAAAAACAGGATCTGGCGAGTAATACCTCGTCGACAACACCGACGGCCACTCTGGCTCCGATTGTCAGCAGCCAGGCGACCTCTCAGCCTGCCGCAACCGTTGCAACGGCTCCGGTGCTGAGCCAACCGTTGGGAAGCAGTGAGTGGCAACAGACGTTGAGCCAGCACATCACCCTGTTTACCCGCCAGGGACAACAAACAGCGGAATTACGTCTGCACCCGGAAGATCTGGGCCAGGTTCAGATTTCGCTTAAACTGGATGATAACCAGGCGCAACTGCAGATGGTCTCTGCACACAGCCATGTACGTGCAGCCCTGGAAGCGGCCTTGCCGGTACTGCGTACTCAACTGGCGGAAAACGGCATTCAGCTGTCTCAGAGCAGCGTCAGCAGTGAGAGCTTCGCCGGACAGCAGCAGTCGTCATCCCAGCAACAACAGCAGGCTTCACGTTCCGGCCAACAAGGCGGTTTTAATGAAGAGAGTGATGAGTTACTGCTAACCCCTGCTGCGTTGCAATCCGCCGCACGTGGAAACGGTGCAGTAGACATCTTCGCCTAAACGCCAGAGGTAGCGTGATTATCTCCGTCTTTTCCACGCTTTGACGTAAGCAGGACACGGGATAATCACCTCATTAGCTGTACCGAAACAGGAAGCTCGTATCAGATGACTGACTCCGCTATCACCAAAAAAAGTAAGCGTTCCATCTGGATCCCGCTGCTGGTGTTGATCACGCTCGCAGCCTGCGCAACCGCAGGCTATAGTTACTGGCGCATGCAGCAGGAACCTACTGCAGCAGCCAAAGCTGAACCCCCGCCACCGCCGGTCCCGGTATTTTTCCCACTGGATACCTTTACCGTTAACCTGGGTGATGCGGATCGTGTGCTGTACATCGGTATTACGCTACGTCTGAAAGACGAGGGAACCCGTTCCCGTCTGAATGATTACCTGCCGGAAGTGCGCAGCCGTTTGCTGTTGCTGTTCTCTCGTCAGGATGCCTCGACGCTTGCTACCGATGACGGAAAGCAAAAGCTGGTCGAAGCCATCAAACAAGCATTGGCCGCTCCGTTGGTCAGTGGTCAACCTAAGCAGGAAGTCACTGACGTTCTGTATACAGCCTTCATTCTGCGGTAACGACATGGGCGACAGTATTCTTTCTCAGGCAGAAATCGACGCGCTGCTCAACGGCGATAGCGATAAAAGTGATGACCCGCAACCGGGGCTCGGTGGCGATAGCGATATTCGTCCCTATGACCCGAATACACAGCGGCGCGTGGTGCGTGAGCGTCTTCAGGCACTGGAGATCATCAACGAACGTTTTGCACGACAGTTCCGTATGGGGCTGTTCAACCTGTTGCGTCGTAGCCCGGACATTACCGTCGGTGCGATCCGCATTCAGCCGTATCATGAGTTCGCCCGCAACTTGCCGGTGCCAACCAACCTTAACCTGATTCATCTGAAGCCTCTGCGCGGAACCGGGCTGTTCGTGTTTTCTCCGAGTCTGGTTTTCATCGCAGTAGATAACCTGTTCGGCGGTGATGGTCGCTTCCCGACGAAAGTCGAAGGACGTGAATTTACCCACACTGAGCAGCGTGTCATCAACCGCATGCTGAAACTGGCGCTGGAATCTTATAGCGACGCATGGAAAGCGATTAACCCGCTGGAAGTGGAATATGTCCGTTCTGAGATGCAGGTGAAATTCACCAATATCACCACCTCTCCGAACGACATCGTCGTGAACACGCCATTCCATGTGGAAATCGGTAACCTGACCGGTGAGTTTAATATTTGTCTGCCATTCAGCATGATTGAACCGTTGCGCGAGCTGCTGGTAAACCCACCGCTGGAAAACTCCCGTAATGAAGATCAGAACTGGCGTGAAAATCTGGTGCGTCAGGTGCAGCATTCACAACTCGAGCTCGTGGCGAGCTTCGCTGATATCTCATTGCGGTTATCACAGATCCTGAAATTACAACCCGGTGATGTTCTGCCGATAGAAAAACCCGACCGCATTATTGCCCATGTGGATGGTGTCCCCGTACTGACAAGTCAGTACGGCACAGTAAACGGCCAGTATGCGTTACGCGTTGAGCACTTGATCAACCCGATATTGAATTCGCTGAATGAGGAACAGCCCAAATGAGTGACATTAACAATCCGTCCGATGAAAACAGCGGAGCACTGGACGATCTGTGGGCTGACGCGTTAAACGAGCAAAAAACGACACCCGCTAAAAGTGCAGCAGATGCTGTCTTCCAGCAGTTGGGCGGTGGTGACGTTAGCGGGACGCTTCAGGATATCGACCTGATCATGGATATCCCGGTCAAACTGACCGTGGAACTGGGCCGTACCCGCATGACCATTAAAGAACTGCTGCGCCTGACGCAGGGTTCTGTGGTAGCGCTTGACGGCCTGGCCGGTGAACCACTGGATATTCTGATCAACGGTTATCTGATTGCTCAGGGTGAAGTTGTGGTCGTGGCCGATAAATATGGCGTGCGCATCACCGACATCATCACGCCGTCTGAACGTATGCGTCGTCTGAGCCGTTAAGAATGAAAACGGAGGCAACAGTATCGCACCCTTCCGCCGTCCCGGATTCACCGCTACTCCAGGTGAGCGGCGCACTGTTCGGTATTATTGCCTTTATTCTCATCGCCGCCTGGCTGGCAAAGCGCTTTGGCCTGGCGGGGAAAACGGCCACTGCTCGCGGCCTCAAAGTCAGTGCCAGCACATCGCTTGGGCCACGTGAACGTGTGGTGATTGTTGATGTTGAAGATGCACGACTGGTGTTGGGCGTGACCGCATCACAGATCAATGTCTTGCATAAACTGCCTCCGGCGCCTGTCTCTGGCGAAACGGATGCAGAGAAACCTGCGGATTTTCAGTCCGTCATGAAGAGTTTGCTTAAGCGTTCCGGGAGATCCTGATGCGCCGTTTGTTGTCCCTTACGCTTGCAGGCGTTGGTCTGTTTGCTCCCGCCGTCTATGCACAACTGCCAGGTTTAGTCTCAACTCCCCTTGCCGGTGGCGGGCAGAGCTGGTCACTTCCGATACAGACTCTGGTGTTTATCACGTCGTTGACGTTTATTCCGGCAATCTTGCTGATGATGACCAGCTTCACGCGCATCATCATCGTATTCGGTTTGCTGCGAAATGCGCTCGGTACACCTTCCGCGCCACCTAACCAGGTTCTGCTGGGACTTGCACTGTTCCTGACCTTTTTCATTATGTCGCCGGTGATTGATAAGATTTATACCGACGCCTATCAGCCATTTAGCGAAGATAAGATTTCCATGCAGGTTGCACTGGAAAAAGGTGCTCAGCCTCTGCGCGAGTTCATGCTGCGTCAAACGCGTGAAGCGGATTTAGCCCTCTTTGCCCGTCTGGCCAATGCGGGCCCGATTCAGGGGCCGGAAGCTGTGCCAATGCGTATTTTGCTGCCAGCCTATGTCACCAGCGAGCTGAAAACGGCATTCCAGATTGGATTTACTATTTTTATTCCATTTCTGATTATCGACCTGGTTATCGCCAGTGTCCTGATGGCCCTCGGGATGATGATGGTTCCACCTGCAACCATTGCGCTGCCATTTAAGATTATGCTCTTCGTTCTGGTTGATGGCTGGCAGTTGCTGGTCAGTTCGCTGGCGCAAAGTTTCTACAGTTAAGGAGCGCGCAATGACACCAGAATCGGTCATGATGATGGGCACGGAGGCGATGAAAGTAGCTATCGCTGTTGCCGCGCCCCTGTTGCTTGTTGCCCTGGTTACCGGTCTGATTATCAGTATTCTTCAGGCCGCCACGCAGATTAACGAAATGACACTGTCCTTTATCCCAAAAATCATCGCCGTATTCGTGGCGATTATTGTTGCCGGACCGTGGATGCTGAATTTGTTGCTGGACTATATGCGCAATCTGTTTACCAACTTGCCGTACATCATCGGCTGATATCAGGATGCTGCACTTTACCAGCGATCAGTGGGTCCAGTGGCTTGGCGTCTATTTCTGGCCGATGCTGCGCGTGCTTGCGCTGATTTCAACCGCCCCAATACTCAGTGAAAAATCGATACCTAAGCGCGTCAAAGTTGGGCTGGGCATCATCATTACGATTATTATTGCCCCTTCGCTACCGCCTGTTGATGTGCCTATTTTTTCAGCCAACGCGATATGGCTCGCCTTGCAACAGATCCTTATCGGTGTTGCGGTCGGTTTTACCATGCAACTTGCCTTCGCCGCCGTGCGTACGGCGGGGGAACTCATCGGTTTGCAGATGGGCTTGTCATTCGCCACCTTTATCGACCCTGGAAGCCATCTGAACATGCCTGTGCTGGCTCGTATCATCGACCTGCTCGCCATGTTGTTGTTCCTCTCTTTCAATGGGCATCTGTGGCTGATCTCTATGCTGGTGGACACCTTCCACACGCTGCCCATTGGTGCGAGTCCTGTAAACAGTAACGCGTTTCTGGCGCTCACTCGAGCCGCAGGACTTATTTTCCTCAATGGTCTGATGCTGGCGCTGCCGATCATCACGCTTCTGCTGACCGTAAACCTGTCATTAGGTTTGCTGAACAGAATGGCGCCACAGCTCTCCGTATTTGTCATCGGCTTTCCGGTGACATTGACGGTCGGACTTTTATTAATGTCATTACTAATGCCACTTATCGCCCCCTTCTGCGAACATTTATTCAGCGAGATATTCAATCTTCTGGCGGATATTGTCAGCGAACTACCACGTAAATAATAACCCGCATTGTTTACATTGTCTTTCTGAGGATATTCCTAAAATAAAACATGAAAAACATCTTCCAGGATATATCTGGTGCGGTTTATTTGTTTCTAACCACCTCACAATACTTAATATTTACTTTACTTTAAGATGATTCCTGGCAAATTATACGTAACTTTACGGGATAGTGAGTTCGCCTGAAAGTCTTTGTCATGCTCACAGGTTATTAATTTTTTCCATCCCGTATGGCTGTTTATGAGCTCTCAGGCAGATGGTGAATTATCGTTACGCATTGAGTGAGGGTATGCCATGTCAACGATCATTATGGATTTATGCAGTTACACCCGGCTAGGGTTAACCGGGTATCTGGCAAGCAGAGGGGTAAAAAAGAGAGACATCAACGATGTACACACCGTTGACGAACTCTCAGCCGCTTGTGAAGAACACAAGCCTGGCGTGGTGTTTATTAATGAGGACTGTTTCATTCACGATCCAGCCAACAGTCAGCACATTAAGCAAATCATTAATCAGCATCCTAAAACTCTGTTTATTGTTTTTATGGCTATTGCAAATATTCATTTCGATGAATATTTGTTAGTTCGTAAAAATTTATTGATCAGCTCCAAATCGATTAAACCAGAGTCGCTGGATGACATTCTGGGCGATTATTTGAATAAAGAAGTAGAGAATGTAGGAGCGGTTAACTTACCCACCCTATCATTAAGCAGAACTGAATCAAGTATGTTGCGAATGTGGATGGATGGGCAAGGGACGATTCAGATCTCGGACCAAATGAATATCAAAGCAAAAACTGTTTCGTCACATAAAGGAAATATTAAAAGGAAAATTAAAACGCATAATAAGCAAGTGATCTACCACGTCGTCCGCCTGACAGATAATGTGACGAATGGTATTTTCGTTAACATGCGTTAGCACGCACAATACCTTTTAGCAATCACCTTGATCTCTGGCCTGGCCAGAGATTTTCGCATTTTGCCGGGAAAGCGCACGCCTCCCGACACAACACTATTCTGCGGTTTCAACAAAGATCCCGTCGGGATGTCCTGCTTCGTTAAAGAACCAAATACCAAGCGGGTAGTCTTCCAGCGATACCAGGTACATTGTGCCTTCATTAAACTGCTCTATCGCCAGCACCACGCCAGGGCGGCGCGGCCCACCGTCCGTTTTGACGGTTACCCGATCGTTGACCTTCATACATTCCTCCTGTGGTTTTGAGCCAGTGTAGAACAAAACACATTATCTGGCATCGCTCGCCCGGTGCGAATGACGTTTTTCTGAGCAGTCTATACTTACCCATGGAGAAGGTGGAATGAGGTACGTGTAATGAAGAGTGGTAAAGAGAGCAGTAACGTCGACGTAAATGTCGATGCCCTGCTTGCAGCAATCAATGAAATCAGTGAAAGCGAGGTTCGCCGTACGGAAGACGACCCCACGAGGGTGATTGTCAATGGAAGGGATTACCATACCTACCGCGAGCTGGCCGAGGCGTTTGAACTCGACATTCACGACTTTAGCGTGACTGAAATAAACCGCTGAAGTGAAAAAAATCCCGGTCATGGGGATGACCGGGATGAAACTTGCTAATGCAAGAAGCACTTGAAAATTCGTTACACCAGGAAATCTGATGTGCCGTAGCACAGTATCTCCAACATTTTTGTATGACAAGTAATTATTTCCACTATAAATGTTTAATTGAATCAATGAGATTTTTTTAATTATACGTCTGAGCGGCCATCCGATGCGGGTTGGCAGGGATCGATTCCAGGTCATCCTCCTTCTTATCGCCCCTTTTCATTTGGGAATAATCTTAGGAAGATCATCAATACGTTGCAGGAGTTACTATGCTTTCACTCCAGGATTCGCTGTTGATTTTCACCGATCTTGATGGAACGCTACTGGATGTGCATACCTACGACTGGCAGCCTGCGGCAGCCTGGCTGGACACGCTGCTGGATCACCAAATCCCGGTGGTTCTTTGCAGCAGTAAGACCGCTGAAGAGATTATTGATATTCAGCAAGATCTCGGTCTGGAAGGGCTGCCGTTTATTGCTGAAAATGGGGCAGTCGTTCAGGCGGATATTCGCTGGGACGCATCCTACACCGCACCGCGACTTATACTGGGTGTACCACATAACGAAATTCGCCATGTGGTTGAACACCTCCGTCAACATCAAGGTTATCGATTCACCACTTTCGACGACGTTGATGAGCATACTGTCAGCCAGTGGACGGGCCTTAATCGTTCCCGATCAGGGCTGGCCCGCAAGCACGAAGCTTCCGTAACGCTGATCTGGCGCGATAGCGATGAGAACATGGCGCATTTTGAAGAGGCCCTTGTCAGGCAGGGTTTGAAATTCGTTCAAGGCGCACGCTTCTGGCACATTCTGGATGCCCGATGTGGCAAGGACTGGGCGGTTAAATGGGTCATTGAACAATACCGGCAACTCGACGGTATAGCCCTCACGACCATTGGCCTCGGTGATGGCCCTAACGATGCACCTCTGCTGGACAGCGTTGATTACGCCGTCATTGTGAAAGGGATAAACCGCCACGGTGTTCACCTTCTGGATGATCGCCCCGCGAGGGTTTATCACACTCAGCTACCCGGCCCTGCGGGTTGGCGTGAAGGGCTTGATCATTTCTTCTCGTGATCGTGCCATACCACCTGGTTGCGTCCAGATTGCTTGGCCTGATACAGACGTGCATCAGCGATAGACTGCAGCTGTTCAAAGTCATAATGACCTTTCTCTTGCGAGCCACTCACCCCCAGCGAGGCACTGACGCGTATTGTCGTGCTCTTTTTCACCAGAATCTCTTTGCTGTTAATGCGTGCGCGAATGCGCTCTGCAATCCCGGCGGCGGCCTCAAGCGTGATGCCTGGAAGCACAACACAGAACTCTTCCCCACCCACTCGCCCCGCCACATCATTACTGCGTAATCCGCTGGCAATTAACCCTGCGGCATGTGAAAGCACCTTGTCTCCGGCCTGATGGCCAAAGCGATCGTTAATGCTCTTAAAATGGTCCAGATCTATCTGAATCACCGCCAGCGGCAGTGACTTCTCCTGACACTGCACCGCCAGTATTTTAGCGCGCTCAAACAATGCACCTCGGTTATTCAGACGCGTCAGTGGATCATGCCATGCCTGCCACTGAAGCGAATGCTGAAGGGTATACATATTGCTCACCATTCGGCGGATGACCAGCCAGGAGATCAGCAGCATGGCGGTGAACAGCGCCCAAAGTAATGCCAGCGCGATGCTGATACTCCCAAAATCACCGCGCACGCCCTCATGCAGGGTGTGGATGCGCAGAACGACACCATCAAAATGGTCGAGCCGTTCCCAGGTTACAAAACGCGTTCCCATGCGAATTTCGCCCTGGGTATCGCTCTCAATAGCATGCGCTACCTGTGCCATTTCACGTTCATCAAAGCGATTAATATGACGGACAGAAGGTTCAGAAGAGGCAATCATATTGAGCCTGCTGTCGTAAAGCTGATACTCGCCTTCCGTATGATCATCCATTGCGTCCATCAGGAAGCGCTTCATGGTCGTTAAGGCAAAATCCATTGCGACAACGCCATACCAGTAGTGGTCATAATAGATTGGTACGCTTGCAGTAATTACCGGGGCATTGCCCGTGTACGCTGTCGGCGGAGAGACAAACCACCGTATCGCACGTGAACGATTTTCCCGCTCTGATTGTTGCGTAAACCAGGGCTGAGTGACGAACCGGTAGTAACGCGAGACGATATCAACGGTTTGAGATGTCGTGTCCGTAGAAAGATAAAAACCAGCACGCGAAATATAAAAAACCCGCTCTTCCCTTTGCGGTGACGAAGAGGCCAGACGGAGCAAATAGCCTAACTCAAGTGCCGCAGAAAGCTCGTTGTTCACCCGTTCGTCATCACGAGACAACAACGTTGTTTTTTCGACAAAAGCATCTGAGACGCCGTTTATCGGAAGTGTACGGTCTTTATCGACAGCAAGTTGCCAGAATGGCGTGTTACGTACCGTTTTAAAGCGAAAGACGGCATCATGCAGTACGCCAAAGGCAAGGGGTGTTTGCAGGGCATCACGCATGCTGTGACGGAAAAAAAGCAATTTATCAACATTAAACTGCAGTTGCCTGTCCAGTGCGTTGGCAACATTTTCCAGATGGTTACGTTGGCTGGATATATAAGCATCTTCCAGCACCACAACTTCACGCCAGGTCAATAGCGTGGAGAAGATCAAGACCACAAGAAAACAGAGATTCACAATCCGCCCTGGATTGCTTTGCTTTTGCAGCCACTGCAGAAAGGATCGTTTTACAACATAGGTATCACGCTGCACACACACTCCCTGATTACCCGTCTTCCCCTGCGTATACCCACCACGCGTGGAGACCTATGTAGAGACTCGCCAGTAAAAACGCCCGGACAAGCCGGGCGTTATGTGATTAAGCCTTGTCGCACTTTTGCCGTCCATCCCCCGGCTTGAGTTCGTCTTCACGAAACGCTTCTCGCTTGATGCCATAACCATCGTACCACCGGCATTCCACCATACCACTGGAATATCCGGTGACAATCATGCGAGGACCGCCCTTCTTAGGCTTAACTTCATCACTGACCAAAAAGACCATACCTGCCTCCTGTATCAGGGTGAAACTGTTTCAATTTAGACGAGGAATGGCCTTTTTGCATCCTTCAGGATGAAACAATTAGTGCGACGTTCCGCGGATCTTTCCGACAACCTTAACCGCCATGACGACGACGCCGCCAACGATAAACCCAAGAACCAGATTGAGCAGCGTCGGCAGGATTGCCGCCATCAACGCCCCCTGGGACGTTGCGAAATGTTCAATCGCATGGTGAAGTGGCGCAATACCATGTACCACAATCCCCCCTCCGACGAGAAACATCGCCAGCGTCCCGATAACGGACAAACTCTTCATCAACCAGGGAGCAAGGACCAGCAGTCCTCCACCAATCGCTTTCGCCACCTTACTGGATTTATCCGCCAGCCAGTAGCCGATATCATCCAGTTTGACGATGATCCCCACCAGACCATACACGCCCACGGTAACCAGAATCGCAATGCCGGACAGAATCAGCACCTGATTCAGCAACGGCGACTCAGAGACAATGCCCAGTGTGATCGCGACGATTTCTGCTGACAGAATAAAGTCGGTGCGAATGGCTCCTTTGATCTTATCGCGTTCAAACGTTTTTGGATCTTGTGCTGCAAGTGCCTCCAGTCGCTGCTGACGCGCCTCGGGCGTTTCTTTTTCTTTGCGGGAGGCCAGGGTATGCAGTACTTTTTCCACGCCTTCAAAGCACAGAAACGCCCCCCCAACCATCAGCAAAGGCGTAATCGCCCAGGGAATGAACGCACTGATCAGCAATGCCAGCGGGACCAGGATCACTTTATTGAGGAACGATCCCTTTGCCACTCCCCACACAACCGGTAATTCCCGGTTTGCGCGAACACCGCTGACCTGCTGCGCATTAAGCGACAAATCATCACCCAACACACCCGCGGTTTTTTTGGCCGCCAGTTTTCCCATAACCGAAATATCATCCAGCAAAGTGGCAATATCATCCAGCAATGTTAACAAGCTACTTCCTGCCAAAATCTCTATCCTTCTTTTTTTGATAATTAAGTGAATAGTATGGAGCAAAAGTGAAAGCGCTGGAACAAGTGCTTTAAGTCAACAATAAATTCACATCAACGCCACAATTAAGGGCTCGCCAGCGCGATAGTTTTGACGTTTACTATGAGCGACCTTTTTATTCCGTCGTGAGGGATTATGCGTTTCCGGCACTTATTACCACTCATTGGAGCACTTTTTTCGCTCTATATCATCTGGGGTTCGACCTATTTCGTCATTCGTATCGGTGTGGAAAGCTGGCCACCGCTAATGATGGCTGGCATTCGTTTTCTCTCTGCTGGCATTCTGCTGTTGGCTTTTCTACTGTTACGTGGGCATAAACTTCCCCCGTTACGACCGTTACTCAATGCCGCATTGATTGGTTTGCTGTTATTAGCTGTCGGGAATGGCTTTGTCACCGTAGCGGAACATCAAAATGTGCCATCAGGCATCGCGGCGGTTGTTGTGGCCACCGTTCCGCTGTTTACGCTCTGTTTTAGCCGCCTCTTTGGCATCCGTACCCGTAAACTGGAATGGCTGGGCATCGGAATTGGACTGGCCGGGATTATTCTGCTTAACAGCGGCGGCAATTTGAGCGGCAATCCCTGGGGGGCGTTATTGATTTTGATTGGCTCGATGAGCTGGGCGTTCGGCTCGGTGTATGGCTCACGTATCGAGTTGCCCTCCGGCATGATGGCCGGTGCAATCGAGATGCTGGCTGCGGGTATTGTACTGCTTACGGCCTCCATGCTGACCGGTGAGAAGTTAACGGCGATGCCGGACTTATCCGGTTTCCTGGCGGTGGGATATCTGGCCTTGTTTGGTTCGATCATCGCCATTAACGCCTATATGTTCCTGATCCGCAGTGTGTCACCTGCCGTCGCGACCAGTTATGCCTATGTTAACCCTGTTGTTGCGGTATTACTGGGAACAGGTTTTGGCGGAGAAACGTTATCAACCGTCGAATGGCTGGCTCTTGGGGTGATCATTCTTGCAGTTGTGCTCGTGACACTGGGCAAATATTTACTGCCCGCTAAACCCGTGGTGACACCTTGTGAGGCAGAGAAACCTTAACCATGTGAATGCCCTGAGTATCGATCTGCGCGGCTTGTCCGCCGTCGCAGATCCACTCTTCCAGTCGGTCGATTAACGCAACATCATCCAGCTTCATTTTGCCGCGTAGTGCACACTCCCAGACGACCAGAACCCGCCATCCCTGCGCAACAAGTGCGGCAATGTCCCGCGCATCTCGCGCAACGTTTTTGCCAATTTTATCCAGCCAGAATTCGGTTCGCGTGGCAGGAACCTTAAACAAATAGCAATGATGGTGATGCCAGAAACAACCGTGGGTGAAAATAATGCACTGGTACTCGTCGATGACAAAATCAGGACGGCCGGGAAGCGTCGTTTCCTGCACCCGGAATGCAAAACCTGCCTGTGAAAGCCCTCTGGCAAGGCGCTTTTCAATCTCGGTATCACGCGTGCCTATCGCACGCATGTTTTTACTGCGCATAGCCTTATTGTGCACATCCGTCATTAACGGCCTCACGCTGGCGAAGTTTGGCCGCCTGTTTAATTCGCGACTCCAGCAGTTTTGCCACCGCCGCAAAAGCCGGAACCACGACTGAGTTGCCAAATTGTCGGTAAGCCTGCGTATCTGATACAGGGATGCGGAAACTGTAGCCTTGAGGCGTCTCAAACCCCATCAAACGGGCGCACTCACGTGGAGTCAAACGACGGGGACGATGGCGCTGGTTTTGCGGGTCGTCAAAGTCCTTCTCCCCTAGCGCTTTATCCCAGCCTCTGTCGATCAGGATCTCTGCGCCATCTTTATAGTAGCGAGCAGACAATGTTCGGGTAACGCAGTGTGGGTCTGTTGGGTCGACCATCCCAAAACCAAAGCCGTTGCCTTTCGCCTGGTGCTTTTTGGCATAACGGTAGAGATATTTCCACAACACGGGCGTCAGGATAAATTTTGCATCCACAACAGGCTCCAGCAGGCTGGCAAGTGATGGCCGGCGAGTTGGATATAAAGCCGGAATATCACGCAGGGTAAAATCACCGCGCAAATTGAGATCGCGACGGAATCCCACCAGCACAATGCGCTCCCGATGCTGAGGAAGAAAATGCTTACCATCAATAATTTTAGGGTCGTCAGCGCCCATATCCTGCGCATCAGCCACGTCATAACCCAGCTCATCAAGAGTTTGCATGATAATGCGGAAGGTTTTCCCCCCATCATGGCTCTTGAGATTCTTGACGTTTTCCAGCACAAAAATAGCCGGGCGGCGCGCATCAATAATACGGACAACATCAAAAAACAGCGTTCCCTGCGTATCGCAGGCAAAACCATGCGCACGCCCCAGTGCATTTTTTTTCGAGACCCCCGCAAGGGAGAATGGCTGACACGGGAATCCCGCCAGCAGAACATCATGGGCAGGGATCGTTGCGCGAATATGCTCTGCGGCCTCTTCATCCGTGACTCCGCTTTTGTGGCTCAACGTAACATCACGAATATCGGTATTAAAATGGTGAGCGGAAGGATCACAATACCAGTTGGCTTTATAAGTGCGCACCGCATGTTTGTTCCATTCACTGGTAAACACACATTGCCCGCCAATCGCTTCAAACCCGTGACGAATCCCCCCTATCCCGGCAAAGAGATCGATAAATCGGAAAGCATACGCCGGATGAGCTGCACAAGGCCGCGGCAGCAGATTCTGCAAGAGCCGAAACTCGCCGTCACTCATGCGATGCCCGGCGCGCTCACTGGTAAGCAGTCGTTTAAGAATCGCCGGGCTCCAGTGACTCTCACCGTGAGCCTCCAGCTGATTTGCCAGAGTTTTAGCATCATAAATGTCCAGCAGATGCTGCAATAACGCCTGCACAGCGGCCGTGGATTTCTCTGCCAGCTGAAGTTCGGGCTCAGTCACTGATCGATTTTCCTGCATTCTTTTAACCGGACAATAAAGACGGCGGACAGATTACCACAGTTCAGGATGTCAAACTGCGGCGGAAACGGCGTTGAACCTGGCTATCTAAACCCAGGCAATCCCCCTGTAATTCAGCGCTCAATTTGGCCATGAATTGGATCAGAAAATCGGCATTGTGGCGTGCCAGTTCACGGCCTATTTCTGTTTGCATCGTTTCGGGTAAACGGAGCAGCTTGGTCTGGAAATGATCGAGGGCAAATTTCCGGTCATCCAGCGTACGGGCATCCGCAAAGGGGTCCTCGGCATCAAATAATGCAACGCCAAGTGCACCAGACACAGCAAAAACGCGCGCCAGGCCAATAGCGCCTAATGCTTCTAGCCTGTCGGCATCCTGGACAATGCAGGCCTCCACCGTTTTTGGCGCAATCGCGGCGCTGAAGCTGTGCGCTTCAATGGCATGCTCGACGGCAGCATAGCTTTCTGTCGGAAAATCAGGGAAATCACGACTCAGAATTTGGCGAGTTTTACGTGCCGCTAACTGAGATGACTGACTGCGTTGCGGATGGTTTTTGGGCAGGCTAACAATGTCATGAAAATAGCACGCCGTGAGGACGACCAGGTGATCGACTGTTTGGTTAACCATGATGCGCTGCGCCGTCATCCAGACACGGCGGAAATGGGAAATATCATGTGCTGCGTCGTCCGTAGCATGATTTTCTTCAAGCCAACATTCGAAACGGTGTTGCCACTGAGAAAGTGTCATTATCACGTCCTGTCACCGGAAATCGCTACAATAACAACTTTTCTCAGCGCTATCACGAGTTGTCCGCACGAGGGCGCGTATACCAGGCAATCCCGCCCAGGATCAGTCCCACCGTACCCAGGACCAGGAAACCCAGCAATGCACCCAGCCATTTACCGCTGGTCGATCCTAAATCGCCCTCAACCACTGTACCAGACAGGGCTGGAATTTTACTGACAACCCACATATAGCGGACCATAGCCCAGACAAAGTAGCCGCAAAATGCGTAGAACACCCACAGGGCCAGTTTGCCTCCCAGGCTACGTTCGTTTTGTTGTTCCATCTTGAACCCTTACTCAACGGTCAATACGCGTGACCGTTTTCACATAGCACACACCATTTTGTGATATTTATCACATTTTGTCATTTAATGCTGCCATCGGCGACCCTTTCAAGCCATCAGTTTGCGTTAAGTTGATCTCAGGCAAGTTTTCCCGCGTCCCCCCTGATCCAGTAATACGAATGAGCATAATAGATGACACGTCTGATTTTATTGAATGATATGAATAAGTGAGTTCCTGGCATTTCAGAATAAAAAATGCTGAGAAATATTTCCTGAAGAGTAAGTAAAAGTAATCATTACTGGACTCAAAAATAACACCATACCCATTATTTATATTTCAACCAGAAAACATAGATATCGCAACTAATATACAAATAAAAAATATCCATAAAACGACAATAAACATAGCAAATACATAATCATGCATTAAATTAATGCATTTCAAACAATCATTCACATGAAAAATAAAGAGACAAACTGAAATATATAGAAATACTTTTTATCATTTAATTACATATATTTTTGAAACTAAATGCGAACACTTAGAATAGTATCAACCCCGTGATTCCGGAGGGTAATCACGTATATTCATAATATCTATATTTAAAGGGAATATATAATGAAAAGAAAAGTTCTGGCTATTCTTGTACCCGCATTATTAGTGGCTGGCGCAGCAAATGCAGCTGAAATCTACAGCAAAGACGGCAACAAAATAGATTTCTACGGCAAAATGGTCGGTGAACGCGTCTGGTCGAGCACTGATAGCAACAACAGCGAGAATGCTGATACCTCTTACGCACGTTTCGGCGTCAGAGGCGAAACGCAAATCAACACTCAACTGACGGGTTTCGGCCAGTTTGAATACAACATCGATGCCAGCAAACCTGAAGGTAGCCAGGACGAAAGCACCCGTCTGGCTTTTGCTGGCCTGAAATACGCTGACTACGGCTCATTCGATTATGGCCGTAACTACGGCGTAGCCTATGATGCAGCTGCGTATACTGATATGTTAGTTGAATGGGGTGGCGATTCATGGGCCTCTGCAGACAACTTCATGAATGGTCGTGCCAACGGTGTAGCAACTTACCGTAATACCGATTTCTTCGGCATGGTTGATGGCCTTAATTTCGCGCTGCAATACCAGGGCAAGAATGACAACCGCGTCCAAAGCAAAGCAAATGGCGACGGCTACAGTATGTCCGTCAACTACAATGTAGATGGTTTTGGCTTTGTCGGCGTTTATGGTAAATCTGACCGTACCAACCAGCAGAGTGCTGATGGCTACGGCGACAACGCAGAAGTCTGGTCACTGGCTGCAAAATATGACGCAAACAGTGTCTATGCTGCAGTGATGTACGGCGAAACCCGTAACATGACGAAAACGGGCTCAGACCACGGTTTTGCTAACAAAACCCAGAACATTGAAGCTGTCGTTCAGTACCAATTCGATTTCGGCCTGCGTCCATCCCTGGGCTACGTCTATTCTCAGGGCAAAGACCTGGGTGCTAAAGACGGCCAGAAAGGCGTTAATGCAGATCGTGTCAATTACATCGAAGTGGGTACCTGGTACTACTTCAACAAAAACATGAACGTGTACACCGCTTATAAATTCAACCTGCTGGATGAAGAAGACGGTGCGATTACCGGTAACGCCACTGACGACCAGTTCGCAATGGGTATTGTTTACCAGTTCTAATCCCCATCAATACCAAAGCCCGCGTTAGCGGGCTTTTTTTGTCTTTAAGGCTTATTCTTAAGGTGCTTCCTGCAATGCCACGCGAATAAATCCATTATTCTGTGCAAGCAAGTCATGGGCTTTCCATGCATCCAGCCCAGTGAGCACCATCAACACCGCTGTTTTGCAATTACCGTTACAACTCTCCAGCGCGGCTTTCGCGACAGACCGGTTACACCCTCCCGCTTCCATCACGATGGCAATTTGCCGCTCAGCCCATTTGGTGCTGCTGGCTTCAAGGTCAACGCGCAAGTTGCTGTATACGCGGCCGGAACGAATAGCCAGGCCAGTCATAATCATATTGAGGATCATTTTTTGGGCGATCCCCGCTTTCGCATTCACGTACCCCGCCACCACATCTGCACCAAGTTCAGGGGCAATCACCATGCTCGCTAATTGTGCGGCTTCACTTTGCGCATCCTCAGTAATGATAGCGACAGGCGAACCCAGCGACCAGCCATGGCGCATCGCTCCCCAGACCCAGGGCGTCTTTCCACTGACGGTGAGCGCCAACATCATATCGTGCTCGCCAAAGTTGATATCCTGAAGGGCGGCAACACCGCGTTCATAGCTTCCCGCCACATCACCCGCCGTCAGGCTGATGACTGGATGTTTTCCAGGCGCAAATTCTGCCGCCGCTTGTTCGGCCATGCGTCCCGAAGGCCCCGCGCCAACGATCACTAAACGGCCACCGTGACTAAGCGTCGCCGCCGCATTATCCACGACACGAGCAATGGTATTTAAAAATGGTGTAATCGCGTCGGAGATCTGTGCATCGTCCTGGTGAATGACATTCAGCATATCCAGCGTAGACAATCTGTCGATATTCATCGTGCTGGCGTGCCGTCTTTCCTTGACTGAACCGGTAAGCATAATGCTCATAAACTGCCTCCTTCTTATGAGTTCCCACACACTATAAAGTGTTTTATATGGATGACCTGCGAAGGGGGTCACGAAAAGAAGAGCATTTGCATGCTTTTACATGGCTTTAAGAAAAGCGCGTCATCGGCGATAATTAGCCCTTTCTTATTCATCGCGGAGTTTTAATGAGCGATTTACAGCCTTTCACTCTGACGCGCAAGCGTCCCATGAAACTGAACACATTAGTGACGTTAATGGTGTGCGGGATTATCGGCTCGGTTTTGCTGGTCGTGTTTGCACTCTATTCAGTGCAGATCACCAGAGCAACTCGTGATGATGTCAAAGATACAGCCCTCGGGATTGCCAGAACCCTTGCTGACAGCCCGGAAGTCAAACGCGGGCTAATGCAACCGCCTCAAGCCGATATCATTCAGCCCATTGCCCAGGCCGTGACACAGCGCAACGACCTGCTGTTTGCGGTTGTCACTGACATGCGGGGCATCCGTTATTCTCACCCGAACGAAGCCCTGCTTGGGCTGCATTTTATTGGTGATGACCTGCTTCCGGCTTTAGAGGGCAAAGAGAATGTCTCGGTGAACCGGGGCGTCCTCGCTGAAGCCTTGCGCGTTTTTACCCCCATCTATGATGCCCAACACCAGCAGATTGGCGTTATCGTGGTAGGGATCTCACTCAATAAAGTGGAAGAACAGATTACTCGAGGTCGCCAAAACGCCCTCTGGACCATTCTTTTCAGTATTCTGATGAGTTCATTGGGGATCTGGGGTCTGGTTCGGGTCCTGAAGCGCATCCTGTTTGGTCTCGAACCCTATGAAATTTCGGCGTTATTTGAACAACGCCAGGCGATGTTGCAGTCGCTCAGAGAAGGTGTTGTTGCTGTCGATATTCAGGGGCGGGTTACGATGATAAACCATGCCGCACGGCAGATGTTACTTCTGCCCGCAGGTCACCAGACCGAAACATCAGGTGAAGCGCCCCACTCTCCTCTGCTGGCAAGCCTGCGCGACGTATCGAAAACGGGTGTTGCGCGGCAGGATCAGGAAATTAACTGCAATGGGCGGCTGTTACTGTGCAATATGGTTCCAGTCAAAAGTCAAAACCAGATCATTGGTGCAATCAGCACCTTCCGCGATAAAACCGAGATCAGCCAGTTGATGCAACGTATTGACGGTATGGTCAACTATGTCGATGCGCTTCGCTCCCACACCCATGAATTTATGAATAAGCTGCATGTAATTCTGGGCCTGCTGCACATGAAGCGTTATGACAAACTGGAAGAGTACATTATCCAGACAGCACATAATTATCAGACCGATATTGGGGCGATTCAGCACAAAATTAAATCGCCGGTGATTGCCGGCTTTCTGCTGGGCAAAATTAATCGCGCCAAAGAGGCCGGAGTCAGCCTGTCATTGGCGGATGAATGTCAATTGCCGGATACCGCCAATGAACAACAGGTGGCAGTGCTGATTACCGTTCTGGGCAATTTGATTGAAAATGCCCTGGATGCCATGGTCGGTCAGGCTGAAGGTGAAATCAGCCTGCTGCTGCACTATCAAAATGGCTGGCTCAGTTGTGAGGTCAGCGATGACGGTCCGGGAATCGACCCCATGCGGCTTGACGATATTTTTACGAAGGGCTACTCAACGAAGGGTGAAAACCGTGGTGTTGGGCTGTTCCTTGCACGTCAACAGCTCCAGAATCTGGGCGGAGATATCACCGTCGAATCGGAGCCTGGCGTATTTACCCAATTTTTTGTTCAGATCCCCTGGGATAGCGAGAGGAATATCGCGTGATAAATGTATTAATTGTCGATGATGATGCCATGGTAGCCGACCTCAACCGTCTGTACGTCAACCGTGTAGAAGGTTTCAGCTGCTGTGGCGTCGCCTCCACGCTTAACCAGGCCGAGGCGCTCATCAATAATCCGGGTCACCCCATCGATCTGGTGCTGCTGGATGTCTATATGCAGCAAGACAATGGGCTTGATCTTCTGCCCATTATTCGCGCGTCAGGTCGCCCTATTGATGTGATTATGATCTCATCAGCCTCTGATGCCACGACAATCCAGACCTCGATGCACTACGGCGTGGTGGACTATCTGATTAAACCCTTCCAGTTCCCACGCTTTGAAGAGGCGCTCAACGGCTGGAAAGCCAAAAACAGCCTGATGGGTTCACACCAGTATTATGAGCAGGCGGATGTGGACAGGCTGCTGCACGGCGGAGCGCCTGAGCTGGCCGACAGCAAGCGACTGCCAAAAGGACTCACCCCGCAAACGCTGCGCACCATTTGTCAGTGGATTGACGGACATCCGGAGACAGAATTCTCAACCGATGACCTGGCGAATGCAGTCAACATTTCGCGCGTGTCGTGTCGTAAATATCTGATTTGGCTTGCGCAAATCAACATTCTGTTTACCAGCATTCACTACGGCGCGACCGGACGTCCGGTCTATCGTTATCGCCTCCAGCCAGAGCAGATGGCACTGCTCAGACAATATTGCCAGTAACGCGGTATTGGCTGTCCAATAACGTAAAGCGGAAGTGGTTCATCGACGAGATAACAACCTCTTTCGCTTTCGTCACAAAGATTGCCTCAATATCGGGCCGCGCATGCAGCGCGGCACATCCCTTCTCAACGCCCATGCCATACATCAGCGTGGTCCAGATATCGCCGTCGAGAGAGTGGGATGAAATAATCGTGACACTGTCCAGCTCATTATCCAGCGGATATCCCGTACGGGGATCAAGGATGTGGTGATAGCGTTTGCCATTTAGCTCAAAATAACGCTCATACGTCCCCGACGTCACGACGGAGAGATTCTCCACCTCCATCGACCCAATCAGTTCATCGTGTGCAAAGGGCTTTTTCAATCCCACGCTCCAGCCCCCTTCCGGCGATCCTAGCGTCTGAATATTACCGCCCAGATTTATCAGCCCCCGTTCAACGCCCTGTTTGCGCAGATAATCCCGCACCCGATCAGCAATATACCCTTTGGCGATTGCACCAAGATCAATCTCCATGCCCGCCTGAGTCAGAAAAACGCTGGTATTTGCGTCATCAAGTACCACATCGTCAGGATGAGTGATGGCAAGCAGTGCACGAATCTCCTGTGCCGGCGGCACGGTGTCGCCCTTAAAACCAATTTTCCAGCGTTTCACCAGTGGGCCAATCGCCAGATTAAATGCACTTCCCGGCAGCACGCTGGCGGCTTTAGCACAACGAATCAGCTCATACACCGGGCGGCTAACGACCACCGGATGCTGCCCGGCCGCAAGGTTGATATCCATCACCTGAGAAGGTACACGGTTTACAGTGAGTAAATCTTCATACTGCTTGATTAAGCGGAAAACGCGAGAAGCCAGGGCTTCGTCGTGGGAAAAAAGCTTCAGGAGAATGGGAGACCCCATCAGGACGGCAGAATAGCTGTAAACGCGATGATCGGCAGGCATGCAGTAGCTCCTCGGTTGTAGCCCCGGTCAGCGCCACGCCGCCGGGGAGATTGCCGGACAAGCGTGATGCTTATCCGGCCTACAATGACGGCTGACTTATGCTTTTTTTGAACGCATCGCCGCCTGATGCCCGGCAAGAGTACCAAAAATAATGATATCCGCCACTGCGTTGCCGCCGATACGGTTGCCGCCGTGGATACCGCCAACCACTTCACCAGCGGCAAATGCCCCTGGGATCACGTTGTGATCGTTATCCAGCACGCAGGTGTCGGTGTTGATTGTCACCCCGCCCATTGTATGGTGCACACCTGGCGCAATCTGGATCGCGTGGAACGGGCCTTCATTGATTGGTGCACGCAATGCGGTCGTACGGCCAAAATCATCATCATGCTGTTTTTCAACAAAGCTGTTGTAGCGCTCCAGCGTCGCCAGGAAGGTGTGGTAATCCATACCCAATGCTTCTGCCAGTGCTTTTGGTGAACTGGCGCTGGTGACAAACCCTTTGGCAATGTATTCGTCAGCGGCTTTGTTTTTAGCACGGACATGCTCATCAAAGACGATGTAGGCATATTTTTCAGGCAGGGCGATGATCTGCGCCGATACTTTGTCGCGGGTCTCCATTTCGTTGAAGAAACGGCGCCCTTGCTGGTTCACCAGAATGGCCCCGCCACCACGAATTGATTCGGAAATCAGGTACGAGGTTTTCTGTTCCACGGTTGGATGGATCTGGATCTCACCCATATCCACAGTCCCCGCGCCAATGCGTTCCAGTAATGCGATACCGCCGCCTGTCGCACCTTTATGGTTGGTGGTCACAAAGCCTTCCAGGTCAGGGCGATATTTTACGACCATTTGGCTGTTTGCACTGAATCCACCGGTTGCCATGATGACGCTTTTGGTCGCGACGGTGACAATGTCGTTCTCTTCCGTCGTTAAACGCACGCCCGTCACTTCACCGTTTTCGAAGATAATCTCGCTTACTGACGTATCAAGCATCACGTCGATATTGCGTTTGTTGACGTTACGCACCAGACCGCTGATCAGATAACCGCCTACCGCAGAACCATCTTTTGGACGGTGGGTACGGTCAATGCTCATTCCCCCGGTGGTGGTGATGTCGTTCAGCATAATCCCACGCGTTGCCAGCCATTCAATGGCCTCTGGCGCATTTTCAACAAAGCGGCGCAGCAGCTCTGGATTATTTTTGTTTTTGCCGCCTTTCAGCGTCTCCTGGTAGAACAGCTCTTTGCTGTCCTGGATACCTTTCACACGCTGGAAACGGGTTTCCGCAGCGTTCATCCCGGCAGACGCTTTGATGGTGTTCCCGCCGATAGTCGGCATTTTCTCAACAATCAGTACGCTAGCGCCTTCATCGTGAGCCTGAATAGCCGCGGCCAGCCCTGCGCCGCCACTCCCGACAACCACAACGTCTACGCATTTGGTTTCATTAGGATCTACACCCTCTTCAGCAGCAAGTGCCTTACTGGATTTCACCATCGCTTTTGACACCGCTTTCTTAACCGCTTCGCTTTGGCTGGTTGCCCCCGTGATGGCATCCACATGCGGGGTGTTGGCATCCAGAATACGCGAGCGGATCTCTTCGAAGCTGGTCACAAACTCAACGTCCTGATTTGGACCTTCAGCCAGCTCAATATCGGCAATACGGTCGGTCTCCAGGCTGACATTGATGACCAGCTCATTCACATCATCCTGCACTTTCTCGACAAACATGCCCGGTTTGAATCTGGATTCCGTCATGCTCATATCGCGGATCATCGCCTCTACCAGCGAGAATCGCCACAGCGGCTCCGGGATGCTCAACGCTTCACGTTTGGTGCTGTCCATAAACAGCTCAAGGGTTTCACCCTCACGAATGCGGTCAGTCCAGTCCGGGTATGCAATGGTCGCACGACCCACGGCAATCAGGTCGTAGCCGTGATCCAGCGCGTCATTCACATCCGACGCATTGACGACGCCGCCCACGCCCATCACCGGTATTTGTGCCAGCGTTTCTGAACGCAACGCACAATATTTTTCGATAAGCGGGGTCGGATCTTGTGTATCGACAATGGACGGACGCAGCGTTGCGCCAACGGAAAAGTGCAGATAATCCACACCACGTGCCGCCAGTTTTTCCAGCAAATACATGGTGTCGTCAAAGCGAATTCCGGGGACTTCCATCTCTTCCGGGGAGAAGCGGTAGCCAATGATGAATGCGTCATCTGCGTACTGGCGTACCATTTTGTGGGTGATATCCAGCACAGCCAGCGGGAACTTCGCACGGTTGTCACGGCTGCCACCCCATTCATCGTCACGCTGGTTAGAGTTCGGAGAGTAGAATTGCTGGATCAGATAGGTGTTCGCACCGTGGATCTCGACACCATCGAAACCGGCCTGAATGGCACGGCGAACGGCCTCACCAAACTTGCCGATCATGCCTTCTACTTCGTCTGCCGTTAAGGCAACCGGCGTTGCAGCCCCATCGCGCGGTGCAGCAACAGCACTTGGTCCAACAGGGGTACGGCCACCGATCAGTTTTGGGTCGACCATACGACCACCATGATAAATCTGCAGAAGGGCTTTCGACCCTTTGGATTTAATGGCCTCCGCGATTTTGGCCAGACCGGCGATTTTCTCATCGTTATCGATGCCAATCGCGCCAGGGAAAGCCAGGCCGAGATCGTCGACAAAACAGCATTCCACGATGATTGTACCGATGCTGCCAGAACGCGCCCGGTAGTACTCCACCAGCTCACTGGTGACTGTGCCGTCATAATAACCAGTACAGGTGGTCATTGGGGCCATTAATAAGCGGTTTTTCAGTTCTGTGCCATTCGGTAATGTGAATGGGCTAAGGAAGGTGCGAACAAGTTCCTGATATGAGATCATCATATTCATCCGGAGCGCATCCCAGAGGGACATCATGA
>NZ_WLVC01000031.1:0-60368 GCF_016859735.1 Lelliottia sp. RWM.1
CATATGCCACCAACTGAATACGAAAAACAATATTATCAGCGGCTCGGAAGTGTCTAGATTATCTGTGGCGATTCATTACCAGCAATTTCAACATTGTATATTTTCCTATCCATCCACGAAACACATCCAGAGCTGGCGGATCAAATCCATCCATAAACCAGCTTCCAAAGTGAATCTGGTTGGTTAGTTGTATATTAATTAAACATATACACTAAATATTACCCCTATTGATCTTCGCATAGTCAAACGGCGTAATCCCACTTTCCCGATTCGCATCAAGAAAATCAGCCCACCACTGCAGCATTAGTCGTCTCTCATCAAGATGCTCAGCCTTATGAATGTAAGCAGCACGTACTGAGTTACGTTCCATATGGCTCATTTGCCGTTCCACGGCATCCCTCGACCACAATCCAGACTCAATCAATGAACTACAGGCCATTGTTCTGAAACCATGCCCACAAACCTCTACCTTCGTGTCATAACCCATAACGCGCAGCGCCTTGTTCACCGTGTTCTCACTCATCGGTTTGCGATGGTCGTGATCGCCAATGAAAACAAAATCGCGATCGCCACTAAGTTTGTGTACCTGTTTAAGGATTGCTAACGCCTGACGAGATAACGGCACCAAATGAGGCGTACGCATTTTTGAGCCACGCTGGGAGTGCTTCACCCCTTCAATAGCTTCTCGCTCTGCTGGGATCGTCCACATTGATGTTTCAAAATCGATCTCAGACCAACGAGCAAAACGTAGTTCACTTGAACGAATAAATACAAGGAGGGTTAGCTCAACGGCAAGGCGAGTCAGCGGCCTACCGGTATAGCTGCCTATGCGCTGAAGTAGCTCGGGAGTCCGTTTCAACTCAAGGGCTGGGCGATGCTGCCGGTTACCTGAAGCAACGGCACCGACCATCTCCTGCGCGGGATTGTAGTCGAGCAAACCGCTCTGTACCGCATAACGCATTATTGCCGTGGTTCGCTGTTGCAGACGGGAAGCCACTTCAAGTCGTCCAGAAAGCTCTACGGCTTTTATAGGAGCTAACAAATCCCGCGTTTTTAGCTCGGCAATGTTGCGTTTTCCAATGGCAGGAAAGAGGTTGTCCTCCAGACTTTTCAGTACTCGTCGGCTATGTTCTTCCGACCACTTTTTATTTGTGGCATGCCACTCAATAGCGAGCTGCTCAAAAGTACGCGCTTCTTCCAGCTCAACCTTATCATTTTTCTTTTTATCTCCCGGATCGATGCTGTTTGCCAAAAGCTTACGAGCTTCATCACGGCGGGCTCTGGCATCTGCAAGAGATACGTCAGGGTAAACCCCTAAAGCCAGCATCTTTTGCTTTCCGCCAAAGCGGTACTGCAGACGCCAGTATCTTGAACCATTTGGATGGACGAGAAGATGCATACCGTTGCCATCGGTCAGCTTATATTGCTTATCCATTGGCTTGGCTGTTCTGACTTTGATATCTGTTAACGCCATGCTTATCCCCTCCCTGTTGGTACAAGCATTATCGAACCGGAAATACCATCATCTATACCAACATCTGTTGGTAGATGTACGTTGAAGTCGGTTGACCTTGAGAGAGTTACTATAGCGGGAAAGATAGGTAAATACTGGATTTCAGGCACAAAAAAAGACGTCCGTTGACGTCTATTGATGTTCCGATGGTGCCGAAGGCCGGACTCGAACCGGCACGTATTTCTACGGTTGATTTTGAATCAACTGCGTCTACCGATTTCGCCACTTCGGCACTGAAGGGGATGCGGAAACGTTGTGGATTATACCTGTCGCGCGCCGCCTTGCAAGCGGCGACACGCTAAACCTGTGCTAAGTGTCGAAAAAACAAGCGCACAGCCTAATCCAGCTCCGAAACCGCCAGCCGGATCACCCCGGCGGCCTGCTTCTCAGGCAGCTTCAACACCTTCGCCCACATCTCCTGTACCATGTCGCACGAAAGCTTCTCTTTGCCTACCGCCTGCTCCGGCATCTGCAACAGCTGAATGTCCTCGCCATACTTGTCAGCCAGTTCCTTCATAATCGGGCGCACATCTGCCACTGCGGCTTCACGCTCTTCCGGGGTAACGGTGTGGCGATCTTTACCGTAGGCTGCGCGCATCATGTCAGCATCAGCCTGCATACGGCGTTGCGTCATCGGTTTATCAAGCACACGCATCGGGTTCACACCGCCTTTCACCGCCGGGTAAAGAAAGCGAAAACAGGCATCGTCGCTCACCTTCTGGATGGCGGCGGTCTGTTCCATATTCGCCTTCATATACTCCACCACATTGGCATCTGGCGCGTTTTGCAGACGTGACATCTGTAGATTGAGGATCTGCGGCTGGATCACATCAATAATGTGTTGTTCAGGCTCGCCCGCTTTTTGCATGGTGAGGATCTGCTCGCGGATGCGTTGCTGTAGCGCGGGCTCCTGCTCTTTAAGCACTTGCCAGGCAGGCATCGCGTTGAGGGTGGTATCAAGCTGCTGTTCAGGATTTTGCTGCTGCCGCTGTTTATCGAAATAGACCCAGAAGGCCACAGCGGCGGCAATAACAGCGACAACGACAATACGTGTCCAGGTTTTTCTCATGGTATCTCGCATCCTTTTGATGTGCCGGTTTACACCGGCACGCCGCTATGGAAGCGAAACTCGTTATCCGGTGTCGAGATAAGTGTGGCTTCAATTTCACCAAAAAGCTGTATGCGGGAAGAGATATCCTTATCACTCACCTGCTGAGCAAGTATCAGATAGTCCTGATAATGCCGCGCTTCAGAGCGTAGCAGCGAGAGATAAAACGTCTGCAATTCATCGTCCAGGAACGGGGCCAGCGCGGCGAAGCGCTCACAGGAACGGGCTTCGATGTATGCGCCGCAAATCAGCTTGTCGATCAGTGTCAGCTGTTCGTGAGTACGCACTTCTTTGAGCATCCCTTTGGCGTAGCGGCTGGCGGTGATTTTGACGTACGGAATATTACGCGTCAGCATCGCCTCACGCACCTGCCAGAAGTGGTGCAGTTCTTCTTTTATCAGCAGCACCATACTGTCGATAAGCGCCTGGCCCCAGGGGTCGTTCGTTTTGGGCATCACGCTTTTGCCAATTTTCCTGTGCAAGGCAACAAAATCCGGTTCCGGCCCTTCGCGGAAAGTGAATGCTTCGTAAGGTTTGAGCCAGTCGAGAAGCGCGTTTGCCCCCGTCTCATCGGCAACATATTTACGTACCAGAAGCAGTGCCGTCTGCGCAGCTTTAAGCTCACATACCATATGGTCGGTAAGCAACAGCGGCAAGTTGGCCGGGTCTCGGGCTTTATCAATCCATGCTTGCGGGGTCGGGCACTGGAGGAACGAGAGGACAGGAGAGAGTATCTGCGGGTAATCCATTTTTGACCTTTTAATGCGGCAGCCGAAGCTGCCGCAGATAACACTTAGTGGCGCACGCCATCGTCGTCTTCATCGACGAAATCGTCTTCGTCGTCGCCATCTTCACCGTTTGGATCTTCGAAGTAGGTTCCCCAGCCGTCGTATTCCACGTCAAATTTCTCAGCCAGGTTCATCAGTTGTTCAACCTGGGCGTCAATCAGCTCTGCTTTCAGCGCGCCTTCGCTCAGGATGTCACAACAGATGACGGTATCACCCTCTTCAACTTCCAGCTCTTCCGGCTCGGTCACTTCGTAACCCAGTTTGAAGGCTTCTACCGCCATTTTTTCCAGTGCTTCGAAATCGTCGGCGGAGAAATGGTGCTCGATGGTGTACAACGCGTCCGGATCGCTACCGTCTTCCAGCAGCTCCTCAATAATCAGACGCGTCTCTTCGCGTTGCTCTTCCAGTAATTCCGGGTTTGCCATGGCTCATTCCTCTTTAAAGTGCGGCAGATACTTCTATTTTCACACACGGACGTGTTTGCCTCCACCTTTGTAAGAAAGATTTGTTAAACAGGGTTGCAAATGAATATTCATACATATAAAGTGAATTTTAATTCAATAAGTGGCGTTCGCCATGTGGGGATAACATGTCTGATCTGTATAAGAAACACTTTCTGAAATTGCTCGATTTTACGCCTGCACAGTTCACCTCTTTGCTGACACTTGCCGCACAGCTCAAAGCTGATAAAAAAAATAGCAAGGAAGTACAAAAGCTTACCGGTAAAAACATCGCGCTCATCTTCGAAAAAGACTCAACCCGCACACGATGCTCTTTCGAAGTTGCCGCATATGACCAGGGCGCTCGCGTTACCTATCTCGGGCCGAGCGGCAGCCAGATTGGGCATAAAGAGTCAATTAAAGATACTGCGCGCGTGCTTGGGCGGATGTACGACGGTATTCAGTACCGTGGTCACGGCCAGGAAGTGGTTGAAACGCTGGCTGAATATGCAGGCGTCCCGGTATGGAATGGGCTGACTAACGAGTTCCACCCCACGCAGTTGCTGGCCGATTTGCTCACCATGCAAGAGCACCTGCCGGGCAAGGCGTTTAATGAGATGACGCTGGTCTACGCTGGCGATGCGCGTAATAACATGGGTAACTCGATGCTGGAAGCCGCAGCACTGACCGGGCTGGACCTGCGTCTGGTTGCGCCAAAAGCCTGTTGGCCGGAAGAGAGTCTGGTCGCAGAGTGCAGCGCATTAGCCGTGAAAAACGGCGGCAAAATCACCCTGACCGAAGATGTGGCAGCCGGTGTGAAAGGCGCTGATTTCATTTATACCGACGTATGGGTATCGATGGGCGAGCCAAAAGAGAAATGGGCGGAGCGTATTGCGCTGTTACGCGGTTACCAGGTGAATAGCCAGATGATGGCGCTGACCGGCAACACGAACGTGAAGTTCCTGCACTGCCTGCCTGCGTTCCACGACGACCAGACCACGCTCGGCAAGCAGATGGCGAAAGAGTACGCTCTGCATGGCGGGATGGAGGTCACAGACGAAGTCTTTGAATCTGCTGCCAGCATTGTGTTCGACCAGGCAGAAAACCGCATGCACACCATTAAAGCGGTGATGGTCGCGACGCTTGGGGAGTAATTCTCCTCACTTTAGCCCTCTCCCCACAGGGGAGAGGTATTGCTCCAAACGCTCTTTTCTTCCCCCGCACTTTGGGGAAAGGGATCACCCCACCAGCATCTTCACAACGACTTTACGAACTTTTGCCGGCGTCCCTACCGCACACAGCGGCTTATGCACTTCTCCCGGATAAAACACCACAAAATCCCCTTCGCTCAACACCACGGTTTTTTCCAGCTCGCCTTCCGGCAAGAACGCGATGTCTTTATCCGCCAGCCAGTCTGTGTCTGGCGTACCGTGAGGCAGCGTGCTGAAGGTCATCCCTTCCTGACCTTGCATGATGATCTGGATATCAAGGTAGCGAGCATGGTACTCCGCACGACGTTCAGCAAATGGCTGAGTCATGTCTTCTGACACCAGATAAAACAGACGGTTACCATCGATATCATGTTTACCGAGCGACGTCTCGTCAGTGACATGCGCTTTAACATGCTCAATCGCCTGTTGTAACGCTTCCGGCAGCCAGGACTGCAAATGGTGAATATTGCCAACAATCATGATTCAACCCTTAATATAAAACATTGTTTCAATTTCATCTTTTATACGGAAATTTCAACTGCCATACCACCACTTTTTCAAAGAGATTTGCGCAAGCGCATGTTTATCGGGAAACATGTTAATTCGCTGTTAACCGCTAACAGGCAATTATGCAGTGGTTATGCATAACGTAAGATTGCGTGCGTTGCACACAAGCACTAACCAATTGATTAGTAAAACCAAATAACATTACTCGCTACCACTTCACACTTTGTCATTTTGATAATTTGCGCTATAAACCAATAATTATTTATTGATTTTCCTTAAGTCGAAAATAGTTAATTGTTATTTATGCATAGCCATTCCACAAATTAAAAATAAACCTTTAAAATCAAACCAATAGCTATTTATTTCAAAATATTAAAATACACAAAATAATAACAAACACAAATAACGAAAAAGATTTCTGCTTAGCTATTCATCCCACAATTAGACCAAATTAATCATTATCTGATACGAATCATGCAACTGAAAACAAACCTTTAAATATCCAGTTCCGCGTGAGCATCATCACAATATGAAATATCTAACCGCCTACTATGAGCCGTGAAATCAATTGAGCCTGGTCGCCATGCAAATAAACATCCCGCATGGCTCAGCCCTTTTTATTCTGAAAAAAGTTAAAGGGATAATTATGGAAAAGCATTACGTCGGTTCTGAAATTGGTCAATTGCGTAGCGTTATGCTGCACCGTCCAAATTTAAGTTTGAAACGTTTAACGCCATCGAATTGTCAGGAGTTGTTATTCGATGATGTGTTATCGGTTGAACGTGCGGGCGAAGAGCATGATATATTCGCAAACACGCTGCGTGAGCAGGGTGTGGATGTCCTGCTGTTGACCGACCTGATCACCCAAACACTTGATATTACAGATGCTAAAGCCTGGTTGCTGGATACCCAAATCTCTGATTATCGCCTCGGTCCTACATTTGCTAATGACGTTCGTGGCTGGCTGGCGGATATGCCGCACCGGGAACTGGCACGTCGGTTAAGCGGCGGATTAACGTATGGCGAAATCCCTGCATTTATTAAAAATATGGTTGTCGATACCCACACGGCGAATGATTTTATTATGAAGCCGCTGCCAAACCATTTATTTACTCGTGATACCTCATGCTGGATCTATAACGGCGTGTCAATTAACCCAATGGCAAAACCTGCTCGCCAGCGTGAAACAAATAACCTGCGCGCTATATACCGCTGGCATCCTGCCTTTGCCGATGGTGATTTTATTAAATACTTTGGTGACGAGAACATTAATTACGATCACGCCACTCTGGAAGGCGGCGATGTATTAGTCATTGGCCGTGGCGCGGTATTAATTGGATTATCCGAACGCACCACTCCACAAGGCGTGGAATTTCTCGCCAACAGCCTGTTCAAACACCGCCAGGCCGAGCGTGTGATTGCCGTTGAACTGCCAAAACACCGCTCCTGTATGCACCTCGATACCGTTATGACCCACATCGATGTGGATACCTTCTCCGTCTACCCGGAAGTGGTTCGCAAAGATGCCCAGTGCTGGACGCTTACCCCAGACGGACGCGGTGGCCTGCAACGCACGCAAGAAACGGACCTGCTACACGCCATCGAAAAAGCGCTGGGGATCACGCAGGTACGCCTGATCACCACCGGCGGCGATGCCTTTGAAGCAGAACGCGAACAGTGGAACGACGCCAACAACGTACTGACCATTCGCCCCGGCGTGGTAATTGGCTACGAGCGCAACATCTGGACCAACGAGAAGTACGACAAAGCCGGCATCACCGTACTGCCTATTCCTGGCGATGAACTGGGACGTGGCCGCGGCGGCGCACGCTGCATGAGTTGCCCACTGGAACGCGACGGAATTTAAAGGAGTCATCATGGAAAGAAAACCCACTCTGGTCGTGGCACTCGGCGGTAATGCCTTGCTCAAACGCGGCGAACCACTGGAAGCCGATATCCAGCGTCAGAATATTGATTTAGCCGCGCGCACCATTGCCGGGCTTACGGCGCAGTGGCGCGTGGTACTGGTTCACGGCAATGGGCCGCAGGTTGGTTTGCTGGCACTGCAAAACAGCGCGTATGACAAAGTGGCGCCATACCCGCTCGATATTCTTGGGGCGGAAAGCCAGGGGATGATTGGCTACATGCTCCAGCAATCGCTGAAAAACAACCTTCCACAGCGCGATGTGAGCGTCCTGCTCACGCAGGTAGAAGTGGATGGCAATGATCCGGCTTTCCGTAACCCGACCAAGTACATCGGACCGGTCTACAGCCAGGAACAGGCCAACACGCTACAAGCGGAAAAAGGCTGGGTATTCAAGGCTGACGGCAGCTACTTCCGCCGCGTCGTTCCCTCACCGCAGCCTAAACGCATTGTAGAGAGTGATGCCATCACCGCGCTTATCCAGCGCGATCACCTCGTGATCTGCAACGGCGGCGGCGGTGTACCGGTTGTGGAAAACGCCAACGGTTATCACGGCATCGAGGCGGTGATCGACAAAGATCTCTCCGCCGCCCTGCTGGCACGCCAGATAGAAGCCGACGCGCTGCTGATCCTGACCGATGCCGATGCGGTGTACCTCGACTGGGGCAAACCCACTCAGCGCCCACTGGCGCAGGTTACGCCTGAACTGCTTAAAGAGATGCAATTCGACGCCGGCTCGATGGGGCCGAAAGTCGCCGCCTGCCGTGAATTTGTTGAAACCTGTAACGGCATCGCCGGGATCGGTGCACTGGCCGATGGCGCGGAGATCCTCGCCGGTGAGAAAGGCACGCTGATTCGCCGCTAAGCAGCATTTTCCCCTCTTCCTGACCCACTCCCCAGAGAGAGGGCTGGGGTGAGGGCATCAGACAGCTAAAATTAAAAAAGGATTTACACATGACTATCAACCTGAAAAACCGCAACTTTCTCAAACTGCTGGACTACACCCCAACAGAGATCCAATACCTGATCGACCTCGCCATCGAGCTGAAAGCCGCCAAAAAAGCCGGACGTGAAAAACAAACGCTGGTCGGTAAAAACATCGCCCTGATTTTTGAAAAAACCTCTACCCGCACCCGCTGTGCCTTTGAAGTTGGCGCATTTGACCAGGGCGCACAGGTCACTTACCTCGGCCCTAGTGGTTCACAGATTGGCCATAAAGAGTCGATGAAAGACACCGCCCGCGTACTGGGCCGCATGTATGACGGCATTGAGTACCGCGGTTATGGGCAGGAGATCGTCGAAGAGCTGGGTGAATTTGCCGGTGTTCCGGTGTGGAATGGACTGACCAACGAATTCCATCCCACACAAATCCTCGCAGACCTGATGACCATGCTGGAACACGCCCCAGGCAAAACCCTGCCTGAGCTGAGCTTTGCCTACCTGGGCGATGCGCGGAACAACATGGGCAACTCCCTGATGGTCGGCGCAGCCAAGATGGGCATGGATATCCGCCTGGTTGCACCGAAATCCTTCTGGCCGGAAGCTGCGCTGGTTGAACAGTGCCGCGCCATCGCCAAAGAAACCGGCGCACGCATCACCCTCACCGATGATGTGGAAGAAGGTGTTCACGGAACAGACTTCCTCTACACCGACGTCTGGGTATCAATGGGCGAACCAAAAGAAGCCTGGGCTGAACGCGTCAGTCTGATGAAACCGTACCAAATCAACGCTGACGTGATGAAAGCCACGGGCAACCCGAACGTGAAATTCATGCACTGCCTGCCAGCCTTCCACAACGAACACACCAAAGTGGGTCGCGAAATCGAAATGGCCTACGGCCTGAAAGGGCTGGAAGTGACGGAAGAGGTCTTTGAATCACCAAACTCTATCGTCTTTGACGAAGCAGAAAACCGCATGCACACCATTAAAGCGGTCATGGTGGCGACACTCGGCGATTAATCACCGCCCGGCGTACCACGGGGTGCGCCGGGATTCAGGAGAACATCATGGGCAAGTTCAAGTTTCCCTCCGCTTACACCATTCTCTTTTTTCTGATTGCCGTGGTGGCAGCTCTGAGCTGGGTTGTTCCGGCCGGGCAATACCAAATGGCAATGAATGAAACCCTCGGTAAAGAGGTTCCGATTGCCGGGACTTACGCACACGTAGCCGCACATCCGCAGGGCATTATCTCAGTTCTCATGGCCCCCATCGCCGGGCTGTACGATCCAGTGTCAGGCCAGGCAGGTGCGATCGACGTAGCGCTGTTCATTCTGATCATCGGGGGATTTCTCGGGATCGTCACCAAAACCGGGGCGATTGACGCCGGGATCGAGCGCGTCACCACCCGGCTTCGCGGACGTGAAGAGTGGATGATCCCGATCCTGATGGCGCTATTTGCCGCTGGCGGTACGATTTACGGCATGGCGGAGGAGTCACTGCCGTTCTACACGCTGCTCGTGCCGGTCATGCTCGCCGCACGTTTTGACCCGGTTGTTGCAGCTTCTACCGTTCTGCTGGGTGCTGGGATCGGCACGCTGGGGTCAACCATTAATCCGTTTGCAACCGTGATTGCCGCAAACGCGGCGGGGATCCCCTTCACCAATGGGATCGCTCTGCGCGTGGCACTGCTGGTGATAGGCTGGATCATCTGCGTGGCATGGGTGATGCGTTACGCCCGTAAAGTCCGCAACGATCCGTCGCTGTCGATCGTGGCAGACAAACAGGAAGAAAATTACGCCCACTTCCTCGGTAACAAAGGCGAACAGTCGCTGGAATTTACCCCGGTGCGCAAAGTCATTCTGGTGATTTTCGCCCTGGCCTTCGCGGTCATGATTTACGGGGTTGCGGTACTGGGATGGTGGATGGCGGAGATCTCGGCGGTATTTCTTGCCAGTGCCATCATTGTCGGCCTGATCGCCCGAATGAGCGAAGAAGAACTGACCTCGACATTTATCAACGGTGCACGGGATTTGCTGGGCGTCGCGCTGATTATCGGTATCGCGCGCGGTATCGTAGTCATCATGGATAAGGGCATGATTACCCACACCATTTTGCATAGCGCTGAAGGGCTGGTGAGCGGGCTGTCCACGGTGGCGTTTATCAACGTGATGTACTGGCTGGAAGTCGTATTGTCATTTCTTGTGCCTTCTTCATCCGGACTGGCCGTTCTGACGATGCCGATCATGGCTCCGCTCGCCGATTTCGCTAACGTCAATCGCGACCTTGTTGTGACCGCGTACCAGTCTGCATCCGGTATCGTTAACCTGGTGACGCCAACGTCTGCTGTTGTCATGGGCGGGCTGGCTATCGCTCGCGTTCCTTACGTGCGTTATCTGAAGTGGGTTGCGCCGCTGCTGGGTATTCTGACCGTGGTCATTATGGCGGCCCTTAGCCTGGGTGCGCTTCTCTAAATTTGCCGGATGGCGCTGTGCTGTTCCGGCCTACGGTCCGGTGCAGTGCCACCGGACATTTTGGCAACTTACATGGGATTTATATATGACGGACTATGGTGATTACTCTCCAAAAGAGCAGCTACAGCTGGCAGTGTGTCAGCGTCTGATTACTGAAAAGAGTTATCTCTCCCAGGAAGAAATACGCCGCGACTTGCAGGATCACGGTTTCGACAGCATTAGTCAGTCCACCGTCTCACGTCTGCTCAAGTTGCTCGGTGTCATAAAAATACGAAATGCCAAAGGCCTAAAGATTTATTCGCTGAATCCTCAACTCCGCCCCGCCCCCGATGCTGCGCGTTCCATATCCGAAATGGTGGTCAGTGTTGAACACAATAGCGAGTTTATCCTTATTCATACCGTTGCTGGATATGGCCGTGCAGTGGCGCGCATTCTGGATTATCACCAGTTACCGGAAATATTAGGAGTGGTTGCCGGAAGCAGTATTGTCTGGGTCGCCCCTCGTGTGGTGAAGCGCACTGCCCTGGTGCATAAACAAATTAATTATTTACTCAGAACGAATTAATATTCACAAAGAACCGTTTGCATTGAGTAAAGCGTGCATTAAATCGCTTGATAAGAAAAGCGAGCTGCGTATAATGCCCGACAATTTGCCGGGAGGAAGCATGGTCAAGCGTGTACGACATACTGTCTTACCGCGTCTGAAATCAGACGCTGGCCTGCCGTTTTTCTTCCCGTTGATAACCCTATTCCCAGAGCCCCTCATTTGAGGGGCTTTTTTTTGCCCGGCGTCAGGAGATAAACATGAATCCGCTTTATCAAAAACATATCATTTCCATAAACGACCTCAGCCGCGACGAGCTGGAACTGGTTCTGGAAACCGCGGCAAAACTGAAAGCGAACCCGCAACCGGAATTGCTGAAGCATAAGGTGATTGCGAGCTGTTTCTTCGAAGCCTCTACCCGCACGCGCCTGTCATTTGAAACCTCCATGCACCGCCTCGGGGCAAGCGTGGTGGGTTTCTCTGACAGCAGTAATACATCGCTGGGGAAAAAAGGTGAAACGCTGGCGGATACGATTTCGGTGATCAGCACCTATGTCGATGCAATTGTGATGCGCCACCCGCAGGAAGGCGCGGCACGTCTGGCAACCGAGTTTTCAGGCGGTATTCCGGTTCTGAACGCCGGAGATGGCGCGAACCAACACCCGACGCAAACCCTGCTGGATCTGTTTACCATTCAGGAAACCCAGGGACGCCTGGAAAACCTGAACATCGCCATGGTCGGCGACCTGAAATACGGTCGTACAGTTCACTCGCTGGCGCAGGCACTGGCGAAATTTAATGGCAACCGTTTCTACTTCATCGCACCGGTTGCACTCGCGATGCCGCAGTACATCCTCGACATGCTTGATGAAAAAGAGATGACGTGGAGCCAGCACGCCAGCATCGAAGAGGTGATGGGCGAGGTGGATGTTCTGTACATGACGCGTGTACAAAAAGAGCGTCTGGACCCGTCGGAATACGCCAACGTGAAAGCGCAGTTTGTCCTGCGCGCCAGCGACCTCGAGGGCGCACGTAGCAATATGAAAGTGCTGCACCCGCTGCCACGCATCGACGAGATCGCCACCGACGTGGATAAGACGCCGCACGCCTGGTATTTCCAGCAGGCCGGAAACGGTATCTTCGCTCGCCAGGCGTTACTGGCACTGGTTCTGAATCGCGAATTAGCACTGTAAGGGGAAACGACAATGACACACGATAACAAACTTCAGGTCGAGGCCATCAAACGTGGCACTGTGATTGACCACATCCCTGCGCAGGTAGGCTTCAAGCTGCTGACGCTGTTTAAACTGACGGAAACCGACCAGCGCATCACCATCGGTCTGAACCTGCCCTCCGGTGAAATGGGCCGCAAAGACCTGATCAAAATCGAAAATACGTTCCTGACTGACGAGCAGGTTAACCAGCTGTCACTGTACGCACCACATGCCACGGTTAACCGTATCGACGAGTACGAAGTGGTGGGCAAATCCCGTCCGAGCCTGCCTGAACGCATCGACAGCGTGCTGGTTTGCCCAAACAGTAATTGCATCAGTCATGCTGAGCCGGTTTCATCCAGTTTTGCAGTGAAAAAACGCGAAGATGACATTGCACTCAAATGCAAATACTGTGAAAAAGAGTTTTCTCATTATGTGGTGCTGGCCAACTAATTGAGGTTGGTAATGAAATCCCGGCTGTTATAATGGCCGGGAACATTCTTAACGCTGTTATTCTGGAGAAAACATGAGCAAAGTACTCGCGACGGAAAATGCACCAGCCGCTATTGGTCCATACGTTCAGGGCGTTGATCTGGGCAGCATGATCATCACCTCTGGCCAGATCCCGGTGAACCCGAAGACCGGTGCTGTTCCGGAAGATGTAGCCGCACAGGCGCGTCAGTCGCTGGAAAACGTCCAGGCCATCGTGGAATCTGCGGGTCTGAAAGTCGGCGATATCGTGAAAACCACCGTATTCGTAAAAGATTTGAACGATTTCGCGACCGTTAACGCCACCTATGAAGCCTTCTTCACCGAGCACAACGCCACCTTCCCGGCCCGTTCTTGTGTGGAAGTGGCTCGCCTGCCTAAAGACGTGAAAATTGAAATCGAAGCGATTGCCGTTCGTCGCTAAGATATTTCCACTCAGTGGAATGAAAGGCAGCTTAGGCTGCCTTTTTTTTTGGTTATTTTTCCTCACGGCTTAAAATGACGCCCCTCTGCGTCCATTAATACACTGCCTGCGCAGTATCCCTCTTTTAATGGACTCGCCATGAAACTTTCAAAAATCGCGTTTGCGGTGGCAACAATGACGGTTGCCACATCTGTATTTGCCCATGGGTATATCGAATCCCCCGCCAGCCGTGCATACATGTGCAAGCTCGGCCAAAATATCGATTGCGGTTCTGTTCAGTACGAACCGCAAAGTGTAGAGAAATCCTCCGGCTTCCCGGCGGGTGCGATGCCACCTGACGGTCAGCTTGCCAGTGCAGGGATTGCCAACTATTCCCAGTTAGACAAACAGAGCCTGAATGCCTGGACTAAAAACCCGATGACGGCAGGCCCACATAACTTTGTCTGGCGTCATACTGCGCCACATAAAACCGCTAACTGGCGTTTTTATATCACAAAGCAAAACTGGGACCCGAATAAGCCTCTCAGCCGAAACCAGTTTGAATTAACCCCATTCTGTACCATCAATGGTAATGGACAAGCGCCGTCAATGACCCAATCCATGACGTGCAATGTGCCAGAACGTACCGGTTACCAGGTGATATACGGCGTATGGGAAATTGCGGATACCGCAAACAGCTTCTATCAGGCGATTGACGTTGATTTCGGTCAGGGAAGTCATGTGACACCCGATGAATCGCCTGCGGCCGTTTCCGAATGGCGTAAATCCCTGAGCGGACAAATCTCGGGGAATAACCTGAATGCAGGCGATAAAGTGATCGCCCGCTTCTTTGACGCTAACGGTGAAGTTGCCGCCCTGCGCACAGAGATGACCATCGCCTCTGCCGAACAGGGCGATGCGAATCAGTGGTCCTATGATCTGGCGCAGAAAGTGAATACCGCACAAAGCGAGGTGCGGGTAGGCGTGAAAGATGAAAGTGGGGACGTTAACCCGGTGCATGGCGCAAACAGCGTGTTCGTGAAAGACGGGAGCGCGCTCAGATCCGTTGCAATTTCGTATGAAGAGCAGCAGGCCGTTGTGAATGAGAGCATCGCCATCTCTAACGTGCAATACAGCAAAATTGTGGGTGGTAACTCAACCGTGAAATTCCACATCAACACTCGCGGCAACGTGAATGTTGAAGCACATGTGATGAACCATATGGGAGCGGAAAAAGGCTATCTGAAGCAAGATATGAACAATGCCAACCAGGACGTCACTCTGACCCTGACGGGGGTAACAGCTGGCCACCATATGCTGAAGTACTTCGCCACCAATAAAGACGGCACGCTGTTTGCCCAGGACGTCATTAATCTGATGCTGGAAGACAATGCCCCGGCAGGAAATACCCCGAAATATGATTACACCTTCCCCGAAAACCTTGCGTCTTACAAAGCGGGAACCGTCGTGCTGCAGCCTAAAAATGGTAAGACCTACCAGTGCAGGCTGATGCCATACAGCGGATATTGTGTGCAGTGGAAAGCCTATTCAAATCAGTTTGAACCTGGCGTAGGAGCACACTGGAAAGAGGCGTGGGTGTTGAAAAACTGAGTCGCCTGATCTCCTCTCCCCATCGGGGAGAGGAGCATTTTTCGACGTCTACTGATTCCGCGTCGCATTGAGTAACGTTTCCAGCGGATAGACCGCCGCAATCACTACCTCGTCCTGAATCTTCGCCGCGTTATCGAGTTCATTCTGAATTGAGGCAATTTCTTTGTCGTCGAGCGTGCCCTGCCGCGCCACCAAATCTGTCAGCCTCAGGCCGATGGACGCCAGCTTATCAACCTCCTGAATCACGGGCTTTATCGCCTTGAGTTGGTAATTGCTTTCACTGAGCGCCAGCACGTCGCTGGTATTACTCTGCCAGCGGTTAAACACATGGCGTAACGCCTCAGCACTTTCGTTATCTTCTGCATCGCTGACTAAGCGATCGACCCATTTCGTCATCTGCCGCACGGTGTTGCTTTCCGCATTCAGCGCATCGGCAAAACGGTTGAGCGGCTCAAACTGATGATAGTTACCGGCCTGGAATTTCAGGTGTTGGCGGGTGTAATACTGTGCAGGCTCCACCGCCTGAGCGAGAATTTGCAGCGGCAGCGTGTCAGCATTGTTCGCCAGCCGGGTAAAATACGCCTGCTGCTGGCTGTGCTGTTGTAAGCCCACTGATACCGTCGACCAGGCATCAATAGCCTGTAAGCGGGTGTACATGTTGTCGATATCGTTAACGTCCTGTGCCGACCACAGACGTTCAGCGACCGCAAATGCACGCGGCCACAGTTTGATGTCCAGTACTGGTGCAACCACATTTTCCGCCCACAGAGCCGCTTCACCGCCAGACAGATTAGCCTGCTGGCTGGCATCGGGTACAACCGGGACAATACCTTTCGGTACATCATCCAGCAGCTTGCCACTAACAGGATAACGGGCGTTGCCCAACAGGAAATAGCCGCTCAGCGTATCGTTATTTACCGTCACCACTGGACGCGTTTCTCCCATCCAGGTATCCACGGTGAAGGTCACCTGGTTATCGCTGCGCCATTCGATATCCTGCACTGCACGGCGGGATTTACCGCTAAAGTCGATAAACCCGCGCCAGCCAGACTCGCCTTTCACCAGCGTAAAGCTCCCCTCCACCGGTTTCCCCTTCAGGCGTGGCATCGAGAAAGACCAGCTCTGCGCGCTGTCGTTGTCACCAATAACATCAACGTTGTTTAAGCCCTGAGGCACAATTTCATTGCGATAGTGGTAAGCCGTGGACTGAGGCTGATCGAGATAAAAGCCGGTGGAAAGGATGCCTTTATAGCCCTTTTCCGCCACCTGCCCCAGCGCATCTTGCCCTTGCCAGGACTGGATCAGAATGCTTTTTGGCAGATCAGGGTGGAAGATCTCATCCCAACCCACCATCCGGCGATGATGTTTTTCGAGGATCGTTTCCAGCTTGCGGTTGAAATAGGCCTGCAATGCGTGGCTGTCGGTCAGGCTATTATCTCGCATAAATGTCTGGATCGCTGCGTTGTTCTTCCACTGCGTGTCATCGACTTCATCGCCGCCAATGTGCAGATAAGGGTCCGGGAAGATCGCGGTCAGTTCCGTAACCATCGCCTCAGCAAATGCATAAGTGGCCTCTTTTGTTGGATCAAGCACCGGCTTCAGGACTCCCCAGTGACGCTCCATTTCATAAGGCCCTGGTGCGCTCATCAGTTCGGGATAAGCCACGGCAATAGCCGAAGCGTGGCCTGGCATATCGATCTCAGGAACCACACGAATCCCGCGTGCGGTGGCGTAGCGCACAATCTCCCGCATTTGATCCGGTGTGTAAAACAGCCCGTCGCTGGCAAGCTGTGTCAGCTTCGGATAGCGTTTTGAGGCGAAACGCCAGCCCTGATCGTCGGTCAGATGCCAGTGCAGGACGTTGAGTTTTGCCGCAGCCATGCCGTCAATCTGTCGTTTGATATCGTCAGGCGGAATAAAGTGGCGGGCAGAGTCGAGCAAGAGTCCTCGCCACGGGAAGCGCGGAGAATCGTCGATCGTCACCCAGGGGATAAACGTGTTTTCTGTCCCGTTCTGGATGAGCTGCAGTAATGTCTCCATACCGCGTAGCGCACCAAAGCGCGTGTTGGCCGCAATATTCACGCCGCTGGCATTCACGGTAAGCGTATAGCTTTCGTCGCTGTCCGGCATGGGTTGCGTCGGGACCTTTCGGGCAATGGCGAAGGTGATCGTGGCGTGCTCCGGTTTGGCTGCCTGCGGCTGTAACATCCAGCCCGTTTGCAGGGCAATACGCTGACGCAGGCGTGTCGGGGCATCGCCCAGGTCATCCCCCGTCACGTTAACAGAGGTTTTATCGGTCAGGACCAGCGCACCCTGAGTGGCCGGGCGTTCGACCTTCGCAGGCCATGGCATCAGGGGAAGATCGCCTGCCGGAGCGGCAAACGCAGAAGAGCCGAGTAAGAGTCCGGCGGTTAAGAGACTGTACCGTAACATGAATGTTCCTTATCAGAATCTGACGGGCCAATTAAAGGCAAAACATTCTGTTAACATACGGTCAATTTGTCGTCAAGAAAATGCCACGACGGAGATCACAGGTTGCTGAATTTTACAGGGATGTTTGCATGAGTTTTTTCATCATTTCTATTCCGCTCCCTCGCACATTCAATATGTCAAAAGGAATAAAATTACTCATCAGATAAATACAAAACCATCAAACAATAATTTAATTATATATAGGGGATATTTTTCAAAAATGTATTTTTTCAGGTTGAAAATGCCTATTTAAATTATTAAGGTACTTTAAAAAAGGAGAGTCAAAATATGTCTGAACAATACCATTTAAAAATCAGCCAAGGAGATGTGGCACCGTATGTTTTACTACCAGGCGATCCAGGCAGAGTAAAAGCAGTCGCCAGTTATTGGGATAAGGCAGAACTTATCGCAAGCAATCGTGAATACGTCACCTATACTGGCGAATATAAAGGTGTTCCAATTAGTTGTACCAGTACCGGCATTGGCTGCCCATCAACATCAATCGCCATGGAAGAATTGGCACGCTGCGGCGCGACTACGTTTGTGCGTATTGGTACCTGCGGAACATTTCAGGATCATGTCAAAAATGGTGATATTGCTATTTTTGACTCCGCGCTTAGGCTGGATGGATCGTCTAAACTCTACGTTCCTGCTGAATATCCTGCGGTTGCAAGCCATGAAGTGGTTGACGCATGCGCACGCGCACGCGCAGTAAGAGGATTGGGCTACACAGGCCATGTCGGAACAACACGTTCCGCAGATACATTCTATGCCGGACATGCGAAACCGGGTTCCTCCTTCAATGATTACTGGCAATCATCCTGGGCGCATCATTTCGAAGACTTAAAACGCATGAATGTACTCGCAGCCGAAATGGAAGCCAGTATCATTTTTGTGCTCGCCAGACTCTGGGGATTACGGGCCGGAGGATGTGCAGTCGTTATGGATAATATTTGTAACGTTGCAGGTGAGAGCGGCCAGTTTGATCCGCAAAAAGAATTTGACCATAGCGCCAACCATATTGAACGACTGGCACTCGCGGGCTGTGAAACCATTCGAATGCTGGCTGACCTGGATGCCAAAGAATAATAAAATGGATAATAAAAAGGATGCAAAGTAAATGTTAATAGATTTTTATAGATAATCATCCTTACTGAATGATATCTTTAATATCTATTATCAGCTCCTGAAAAACGTTCCTGAAAATAATTTTTATCACATCGCACTTAATTATCAGATAGATAAAATAGCAGCCAGTAAGATGTTTTTACTGGCTGTTTTATCATTCAGATTAATCGACCTTTGACATCATTCTGTCACTGCCAGCCATACCGACGGCTGTAGAACCCTTTCACCATCTGCGTCAGCACCATGTAACCAGCCAGAATCGCCACCAGCCACGGGAAGTAGCTCAGCGGCAGTGCCTGCAGTTGCAGGTAGCTCGCCAGCGGTGAGAACGGCAGCGCGATACCGAGTGCCATCACGATACCAGTCATGATGATCAGCGGCCACGCAGCACGGCTCTGGATAAACGGAATACGACGCGTGCGGATCATATGCACAATCAGCGTTTGCGACAGCAGTCCGACCACAAACCAGCCTGACTGGAACAGAGTCTGGTGTTCCGGTGTGTTTGCGTGGAACACAAACCACATCAGGCAGAAGGTCAGAATGTCGAAGATCGAGCTAATCGGACCAAAGAACAGCATGAAACGGCCAAGATCAGATGGATTCCAGCGCTGTGGCTTCTGGATCTGCTCATCGTCCACGTTATCAAACGGGATCGCCACCTGAGAGACATCGTACATCAGGTTTTGAATCAGCAGATGCAACGGCAGCATCGGCAGGAACGGTAAGAACGCGCTCGCCACCAGTACGCTAAAGACGTTACCGAAGTTAGAGCTGGCGGTCATCTTGATGTACTTCAGCATGTTAGCAAAGGTGCGACGGCCTTCAATCACCCCCTCTTCCAGCACCATCAGGCTTTTTTCCAGCAGAATGATATCGGCCGCTTCACGGGCGATGTCCACCGCCCCGTCGACGGAGATACCAATGTCAGCCGCCCGCAATGCTGGCGCATCATTGATGCCATCTCCCATAAAGCCCACCACATGCCCCTCACGGCGCAGCAGCATGACGATACGCTCTTTATGCATCGGTGTGAGACGGGCGAACAGCGTGGTGTGTTGCGCCAGTTTCGCCAGTTCATCATCTCCGAGGTGTTCAATATCACTCCCCACCACCACATCACCCGCATCCAGCCCCACTTCATGGCACACTTTCGCGGCCACCAACTCACTGTCACCGGTGAGGATTTTTACGGTGATCCCACTCGCTTTCAGCGCTTTCAGTGCCGGAGCGGTCGTTTCTTTCGGCGGATCGAGGAAGGCGATATACCCTTCGAGGATCAGATCGGATTCGTCGATACGCTGATAGTCACCCTCACGTGCAGGCAGGAATTTGCTTGCCACAGCCACAACGCGCAGCCCCTGACGGTTCAGATTGTCGGTAACACGTTTGATGCGGCGCAGCATGGTGTCGTCCAGCGGGACGATGTCGCCGTTATGACGCACCTGTGTGCAGACATTCAGGATCTCCTGTAACGCTCCTTTGCAGATCAGTTGATGTACATCCTGCTGTTCACTGACCACCACCGACATCCGGCGGCGTTCAAAATCGAACGGGATCTCATCCACTTTTTGCCAGCGGCCCGAAAGTGTGCGGGCGGACTCTTCATCAACGCCTTCCAGCACAGCAACATCCAACAGGTTTTTCAGCCCGGTCTGGTAGTGGCTGTTAAGCCAGGCGCTGTGCAGCACACGATCGCTGGTTTTACCGGAGATATCGGTATGGTTTTCCAGCACGATCTTGTCCTGGGTCAGCGTCCCGGTTTTATCGGTACACAGGATGTCCATCGCGCCAAAGTTCTGGATCGCGTCGAGGTGTTTGACGATCACTTTCTGCTTAGAGAGTTTCACCGCCCCGCGCGCCAGCGTGGAGGTCACAATCATCGGCAGCATTTCCGGCGTTAAGCCCACGGCAACGGAGAGGGCAAACAGCGCGGCCTCCCACCAGTCACCCTTAGTGTAGCCATTAATCAACAACACAATCGGCGTCATCACCATCATGAAGCGGATCAACAGCATGCTGACGCGGCCAATGCCTTTCTGGAAGGCATTCGGTTCATTTTCTTGCTCACCAACGCGCCCGGCGAGTTGCCCAAACCAGGTGTGTCCACCAGTGGCAGTCACAATGGCCTGCGCCGTTCCGCTGACTACCGTCGTGCCCATAAAACACAAGGTATCGCATTCAAGTGGGTTCACCTGCTGAGGATCGCGAGTCCGGGCGACCTTTTCAACCGGCAACGATTCCCCCGTCAAAGAAGCCTGAGCCACAAACAGATCCCGGGCCTGAATAATGCGTAAGTCGGCGGGGATCATATCCCCGGCGGCCAGCTTGACGAGATCGCCTCTCACCAGTTGGTCAATCGGTAGCTCAACCCAGGCATTTTCGCCGAGTTCATTAATCACGCGGGAGACGGTGGCGGTGTTGCTGACCATCGCTTTCAAGGCATCAGCCGCTTTGGTTGAACGCGCTTCCTGCACAAAATTGAGCAGCGTGGAAATCCCAACCATCAACGCGATCACGCCTGCGGCAAACAGATCTTCAGTGGCATAGGAAATAATGCCCAGTACCGTTAACAACAGGTTGAAGGGGTTGCGGTAGCACACCCACAGATGTACCCACCAGGGCGCGGGTTTTTGTGCCGGGATCTGGTTATCGCCATACTCGGCGCGAACTTTCTCGACTTCGGAGGCATTCAGCCCTTCCGGGTGTCCGCCAAACGCGCGCCAGACTTCGTTTTCGTCCATGGCCGCAATGTTCAGGCACTGCTCGGTAAGGGAAGGTGGAATCACCGCCCCCGCCAGATTTTTGGCGTTGGGTAGCGGATCGCGTTGTACAAGGCGGTGCGGCAAGTGGCGGTTCAGCAGCGCTTGCAGCTGGCGGGTGATATTTTTCAGCATCATAAGCTCCCCTGTGTTCACCAGGGCGAACACAGTTCAGTCTTCAGGCACGACAAGGCCGTACCTGGCGGCACTTAAATTTTCAGCAGGAACGAATGAAACGTTGCTGCCTCACATCACCGGTGAGACAGCACGGGCTGGCTTACCGGATAGAAAGAACTCTCCCGTTCAGGAGAGGCGTGGGATCGGGATCCATGTAACCTCCGGTAAGTAAAATGAGGGTATCGCCGCGCAGTATAAGGATTTAACCGTACCGTTTGTGGCGATTCGGGCGGTATTATAACGCCATGCAAATAAACCAAACGTAAACCAGACTTTGCCCATAGCGAAATCACGCTATAGCATTAGGCTCAATTGACGACTGCCTTCGCCGTGACAGGGAATAAAAGATGCAAAACCGCCTTACGATTAAAGACATCGCGCGTTTAAGCGGCGTGGGAAAATCCACCGTGTCACGCGTGCTGAACAACGAAAGTGGTGTCAGCGAGCGCACACGCGAGCGCGTCGAAGCGGTGATGAATCAGCACGGTTTTTCCCCTTCCCGCTCCGCACGCGCCATGCGTGGACAAAGCGACAAAGTGGTGGCGATTATCGTTTCGCGTCTGGATTCGCTGTCAGAAAACCTGGCCGTTCAGACCATGCTGCCGGCGTTTTATGAGCAGGGTTATGACCCGATCATGATGGAAAGCCAGTTCTCGCCGCAAATGGTTGAAGAACACCTGGGGATGCTGCAACGCCGTAACATCGACGGTGTGGTACTGTTTGGTTTCACTGGCATAAAAGATGAAATGCTCAAACCCTGGCAGCCGTCACTGGTTCTGCTGGCGCGTGATGCCACTGGATTTGCCTCGGTGTGTTATGACGACGAGGGCGCGATTATCACCCTGATGCAGCGTCTGTTTGATAAAGGTCATCGCCACATTAGTTTCCTCGGCGTACCGCACGCGGATGTCACGACCGGCAAGCGTCGCCATGAAGCCTACCTGGCATTTTGCAAAAAGCACAACCTCTCTGCCGTGGCCTCCCTGCCTGGGCTGGGCATGAAGCAGGGTTACGAGCAGGTCGCCAGCGTCCTGACACCACAGACCACCGCGCTGGTGTGTGCCACGGATACCCTGGCGCTGGGTGCGAGCAAATATTTGCAGGAACAACGCATCGACAACCTGCAAGTGGCGAGCGTGGGAAGTACACCGCTGATGAAGTTCCTGCACCCGGAGATCATCACCGTCGATCCGGGCTATGCCGAGTCCGGCAGACAAGCCGCCACACAGTTGATCGAGCAGATCAACGGCCGCAGCGAACTGCGCCAGATCGTTATTCCAGTTCACCTCTCTTAAGCTTCTTATCCCTTCTTTTTTTCGCGTCGCAGGCGTGTTCCTGCAACGCGAATTGCACAGGTCATAAACAGATTATTGTGATCTTCGCCCAATTTCGGGAACGTTCCCATTTTCGTAAAGACGCTTAAAGAGTAGGCTTGCGTTCAGGTCATTACACCCTTCTCCATCTGTCATGAGGTTTCATGATGAGTAAAGTCAAGCAAGCAGATATCGACCAGTTGATCGTCCTGGTTGGGGGCCGTGAGAACATCGCGACCGTCAGCCATTGCATTACCCGCCTGCGTTTTGTGCTGAACGATCCAGCCAAAGCCAACCCGAAAGCTATCGAAGAGTTGTCGATGGTCAAAGGCTGTTTCACCAACGCCGGGCAGTTCCAGGTTGTCATTGGCACGGAAGTGGGCGATTACTACCAGGCTCTACTGGCGACCACCGGCCACTCTTCTGCCGATAAAGAGCAGGCGAAGAAAGCCGCGCGTCAAAATATGAAATGGCATGAGCAGTTAATCTCTCACTTTGCGGAGATCTTCTTCCCGCTGCTGCCAGCGCTTATCAGCGGAGGCTTGATCTTAGGCTTCCGCAACGTGATCGGTGATGTGCCGATGAGCGATGGCAAAACCCTGGCGCAAATGTACCCCGCGCTGCAAACCATCTACGATTTCCTGTGGCTGATTGGTGAGGCGATCTTCTTCTATCTGCCGGTCGGGATTTGCTGGTCAGCGGTACGCAAGATGGGCGGCACGCCAATACTGGGTATCGTGCTGGGCGTGACGCTGGTTTCGCCTCAGTTAATGAACGCTTACTTACTTGGTCAACAAGTCCCCGAGGTGTGGAACTTTGGTCTGTTTACCATTGCGAAAGTGGGCTACCAGGCGCAGGTTATCCCGGCATTGCTGGCGGGCCTGGCACTGGGCTTTATTGAAACCCGCTTAAAACGTATCGTGCCTGATTACCTCTATCTGGTGGTCGTGCCGGTTTGTTCGTTGATTATTGCGGTCTTCCTCGCCCATGCCTTTATCGGCCCCTTTGGCCGCATGATCGGTGACGGCGTTGCTTTCGCGGTTCGCCACCTGATGACCGGCAGCTTCGCGCCAATTGGTGCTGCCCTGTTTGGCTTCTTGTATGCCCCACTGGTGATCACCGGCGTGCATCAGACCACCCTCGCAATTGATATGCAGATGATTCAAAGCCTTGGCGGAACGCCAGTCTGGCCTATCATCGCGCTGTCTAACATCGCTCAGGCCTCTGCGGTAACCGGTATTATTCTGGTCAGCCGTAAACATAACGAACGCGAAATCTCTGTACCTGCGGCCATCTCCGCCTATCTCGGCGTCACAGAACCGGCAATGTACGGGATTAACCTCAAATACCGTTTCCCAATGCTGTGCGCAATGATCGGCTCCGGCCTGGCGGGTCTGATTTGCGGTCTGAATGGCGTGATGGCGAACGGAATCGGGGTTGGTGGATTGCCGGGTATCCTCTCCATCCAGCCGACCTACTGGCAGATATTTGCACTGGCGATGGCAGTTGCGATTATTGTCCCAATGGCGCTGACCACCTTCATTTACCAGCGTAAATTCCGTCAGGGCACGTTGCAGATTGTTTAACTTCATCTTTCGGGGCGCAATTGCGCCCCTCAGCATTTGCAGGAACGCATTATGAATACCCTTCCTCACTGGTGGCAAAACGGCGTCATCTATCAGATTTACCCAAAGAGTTTTCAGGATACAACCGGCTGTGGTACGGGTGATTTACGCGGCGTGACACAGCGCCTCGACTACCTGAAAACCCTCGGCATTGACGCCATCTGGCTGACGCCGTTCTACCTCTCTCCGCAGATTGATAACGGTTACGACGTGGCGAGTTATACCGCCATAGACCCGGCCTACGGTACGCTGGATGACTTTGATGAACTGGTTGCCGAGGCACATACGCGTGGCATTCGCATTGTGCTGGATATGGTGTTTAACCACACCTCGACGCAACATGCGTGGTTCCGTGAGTCGCTGAATAAAGAGAGCCCGTATCGTCAGTTCTATATCTGGCGTGATGGCACACCGGATGGTTTGTTACCGAATAACTGGCGCTCGAAGTTTGGCGGTAACGCCTGGCGCTGGCACGCCGGAAGCGAGCAGTATTATCTGCATCTGTTTGCCCCGGAACAGGCGGATCTCAACTGGGAAAATCCGGCTGTTCGGGCCGAACTGAAAAAAGTGTGTGAGTTCTGGGCCGATCGCGGCGTCGACGGATTACGCCTCGACGTGATCAATCTGGTGTCCAAAGATCAGGATTTCCCGAACGATGAGTACGGTGATGGACGCCGCTTCTACACCGACGGGCCACGCATCCATGAATATTTACAGGAGATGAGCCGAGACGTTTTTGTCCCGCGTAACCTGATGACGGTAGGCGAGATGTCTTCAACTTCGCTGGAAAACTGCCAGCAGTACGCCTCCCTCGACGGGCGTGAGTTATCCATGACCTTTAACTTCCATCACCTGAAGGTCGACTATCCTGGCGGAGAAAAATGGACGAAGGCGCAACCGGATTACGTTGCGCTGAAAACCCTGTTCAACCACTGGCAGCAAGGCATGCATAACAAAGCCTGGAATGCGCTGTTCTGGTGTAATCACGATCAACCACGCATTGTCTCGCGTTTTGGCGACGAGGGAGAATACCGCGTGCCTGCCGCGAAAATGCTGGCGATGGTGCTGCATGGAATGCAGGGGACGCCGTATATCTACCAGGGCGAAGAGCTGGGCATGACTAACCCACACTTCACCCGCATTACTGATTATCGCGATGTTGAAAGCCTGAATATGTTTACGGAACTGCGCGCCAGTGGACGTGAAGCCGACGAGTTGCTCGATATTTTGGCAAGCAAATCCCGCGATAATGGCCGCACGCCAATGCAATGGGATGCATCACCAAACGCGGGCTTTACTGCGGGTGAGCCCTGGATTGCTGTCTGCGATAACTTCCAGGACATTAATGCAAGCGCTGCGCTTAACGACCCAGGCTCCGTGTTTTATGCCTATCAGTCGCTGATTACGCTGCGCAAAACGCTGCCGGTGCTGACATGGGGCGATTACCAGGATCTGCTGCCTGAACACCCTTCTCTGTGGTGCTACCGTCGTCAGTGGCAGGGGCAAACCCTGATCGTTGTGGCCAACCTCACCCATAACAGCCATGAATGGCAGCCAGAGGCGTTCAGCGGCGAATGGCAGGCCGTGATGAGCAACTACGTGGAAACGGCCAACAAACCAGGCCCAATGACACTACGCCCGTTTGAAGCCGTATGGTGGTTACAGGCATAAATCAAAACACCGGGCATGCCAATATGCCCGGTTTATTTTGCTGTTTTTGTTGAATAATTAATCAGATTTTTCCTTCCTGCCTTTACAAAGGCTGAAGCGCCCGTCGTTTGTACTCTCGTCTTTTTACTTTGTTCTGCATCAAAAAAAACGCAAACATGTTTGATGCAAATCACTATATGTAGCACTTAAAATGCACGCCGACCCAACATCTTGTATTTATCGTCTACTATTCCAACAACAAGACGGCGACTCAGCTCTCCGGAATTGTGGATAACAAGTGTGGGGAACGAGGGAAGTCGCTGGGCTATCTGTAAATCTGCCCGGTGAATACTTCTCCACCTCTGTGGATAACCTGTTTTTAAAATGGAGTGATCATGACACCGCATGTGATGAAACGAGATGGCTGTAAAGTGCCGTTTAAATCAGAGCGCATCAAAGAAGCCATTCTGCGTGCAGCTAAAGCAGCGGGAGTCGATGACGCAGATTACTGCGCCACCGTCGCAGAAGTCGTTAGTAGTCAGATGAACGCGCGCAGTCAGGTGGATATCAGCGAGATCCAGGTCGCCGTAGAAAACCAGCTGATGTCTGGCCCGTACAAACAACTGGCGCGCGCCTACATTGAGTACCGTCACGATCGTGACATTCAGCGTGAGAAACGGGGCCGCCTGAATCAGGAGATCCGTGGCCTGGTAGAACAGACCAACTCCGCCCTGCTCAACGAAAACGCCAACAAAGACAGTAAAGTGATCCCAACCCAGCGCGATCTGCTGGCCGGTATCGTCGCCAAACACTATGCCCGCCAGCATCTGCTGCCGCGCGATGTCGTCCAGGCGCACGAACGCGGTGAGATCCACTATCACGATCTCGACTATTCGCCGTTCTTCCCAATGTTCAACTGCATGCTGATTGATCTGAAAGGCATGCTGACCCACGGCTTCAAAATGGGTAACGCTGAGATTGAACCGCCAAAATCTATCTCTACCGCGACAGCCGTAACCGCGCAGATCATTGCCCAGGTTGCCAGCCATATTTACGGCGGAACCACCATTAACCGTATTGACGAAGTGCTCGCACCGTTTGTGACCGAGAGCTTCAACAAACACCGTAAAACGGCGGAAGAGTGGCAGATCCCGGATGCTGACGGCTATGCGCGATCCCGCACTGAAAAAGAGTGCTATGACGCATTCCAGTCGCTGGAATATGAAGTGAACACGCTCCATACCGCCAACGGCCAGACGCCGTTTGTAACCTTTGGCTTTGGTCTGGGAACCTGCTGGGAGTCACGCCTGATTCAGCAGTCTATTCTGCGCAACCGTATTTCCGGTCTTGGCAAAAATCGCAAAACCGCCGTCTTCCCGAAACTGGTCTTTGCCATTCGCGACGGCCTGAACCATAAATTTGGCGATCCGAACTACGACATCAAACAGCTGGCGCTGGAGTGCGCAAGCAAGCGCATGTACCCGGACATCCTGAACTACGATCAGGTCGTGAAAGTGACCGGCTCCTTTAAAACCCCAATGGGTTGCCGCAGTTTCCTCGGGGTGTATGAGGACGAAAACGGTGAGCAGATCCACGACGGCCGTAACAACCTGGGCGTGATTAGCCTTAACTTGCCGCGCATCGCGCTGGAAGCCAAAGGTAATGAGACGGCCTTCTGGAAACTACTGGACGAACGTCTGCAACTGGCGCGTAAAGCGCTGATGACGCGTATTGCACGTCTGGAAGGGGTGAAAGCCCGCGTTGCACCAATCCTGTATATGGAAGGGGCCTGCGGCGTGCGTCTTAACGCGGATGATGATGTTTCAGAGATCTTCAAAAACGGGCGAGCGTCAATCTCCCTCGGTTATATCGGTATTCACGAAACCATCAACGCGCTGTCAGGCAATCAACACGTCTACGACAGCGATGCCCTGCGGGCGAAAGGTGTCGCTATTGTTCAACGTCTGCGTGATGCCGTTGACCAGTGGAAAGAGGAAACCGGCTACGGTTTCAGCCTGTACAGCACGCCAAGTGAAAACCTTTGCGACCGTTTCTGCCGGCTGGATACCGCCGAGTTTGGCATCGTTGGCGGTGTGACCGATAAAGGTTATTACACCAACAGCTTCCACCTCGACGTTGAGAAAAAGGTTAATCCGTACGACAAAATTGATTTTGAAGCCGCTTACCCGCCGATCGCCAACGGTGGCTTCATCTGCTACGGCGAGTACCCGAACATTCAGCACAACCTGAAAGCACTGGAAGACGTATGGGATTACAGCTATCAGCACGTGCCGTATTACGGAACGAACACACCAATCGACGAGTGTTACGAGTGCGGTTTCACCGGTGAATTTGAGTGCACCAGCAAAGGCTTCACCTGCCCGAAATGCGGTAACCACGATGCCTCCCGTGTCTCCGTGACCCGCCGCGTATGCGGTTATCTCGGCAGTCCGGATGCTCGTCCGTTCAACGCCGGGAAGCAGGAAGAGGTGAAACGTCGCGTGAAACATTTAGGGAACGGGCAGATCGGTTAAGTTCTGCACAGGGTTCTCCCACTCGCCCTACCCCTCTCCCTCAAGGGAGAGGGGACCGATCGAGCACATTGTTAAGCCTGACTCCAGTTTTCTCCCTCTCCCGGTGGGAGAGGGCCGGGGTGAGGGCATCAGGTTAACGCTATGAATTACCATCAATACTACCCCGTCGACATCGTCAACGGTCCTGGAACGCGTTGTACCCTGTTTGTTTCAGGGTGCGTGCATGAATGCCCCGGTTGCTACAACAAAAGCACCTGGCGTTTAAATTCCGGAATGCCGTTCACCAAAGAGGTGGAAGACCGGATCATCAACGATCTGAACGACACACGTATTCACCGCCAGGGAATTTCCCTTTCAGGCGGTGACCCGCTTCATCCACAAAACGTGCCGGAAATTCTGAAGCTGGTTAAACGTATCCGCCGCGAGTGTGCGGGAAAGGACATCTGGGTGTGGACGGGCTACAAGCTGGATGAGCTGAACGCCGCACAAATGGAGGTGGTGGATCTGATCAACGTGCTGGTCGACGGCAAGTTTGTGCAGGATTTAAAAGATCCGGCACTGATCTGGCGAGGAAGCAGCAATCAGGTCGTGCACCATTTGCGTTAAACGCTAAAGCCGTTTGTTTGCGTCATGATAAACGGCTGATTTCTCACGTTTCCCAATGGCGATGACAAATACCGTTATAACGTTGTCCTGAACCTGATAAACCAAACGATAACCCTGGGATTTGAGTTTTATTTTGTAGCAATCGGGCAGACCATGCAGGCGGGCCGATTCCACTCTGGGGTTTACCAACACATCAGCAAGTTTCTTCTTAAACTGGGCTTTTACTGTATCGCTCAGCTTATGCCACTCCTTTAACGCCCTTAGGTCGAATACCAGATCATAAGTCATCCAGACTGACCTTAATTCCCTTTTGCGGACTGGCCAGTCTCTCCCGGACGGTCTGAATCAGAGCATCTTCACTGTCGCTGATCGTGACGGTTTTCACCGGCATCCGCCCTGTTTCAGCGACATACTGAAACAGCAAGCGCACCGCCTCTGTCGGCGTGATATTGAGTTTTTCCAGCACGGCATAAGCCTCGTTTTTGAGTTTGTCATCCAGACGGACGTTAAGCGTGGCCATTATGCCTCCGGTAGAATGGGACGTGTAATGCAGTTTAGCATTACATCGAATTCTGGATAACACCTCTCAAAACCGGCTCAAACACTCGACCGATACGGTTTTAAACTCCGCAAAATCCCTGCATCCGCAAAGCCGTGTCACCGCGCGCTCCCGCAAGAAAGTGACGAAAATATCGTAAATCGCCATCGCCTCTTCGTACTCGCTTTTACTGATGGCAAGCAGGAAGATCACATGTGCGGTTTCATCGCCCCACTGAATGCCTTGCGGAGCCAGAACGGTGTAAACCACCGTTTTTTGCGCCAGCAGGCCGAGTGAGTGAGGCAGCGCAATACCCTCACCCAGCATAGTACTGACGATAGCCTCACGCTCAACAACCGAATCAAGGAACTCCGCGCCGACAAACCCTTCAGCTTCCAGCTGTGAACAAAGTTCCAGGAACAAGGTTTGCTGGTCAACCGGCTTGTCGATGATCCGAAAATGGGCCGCGTCGAAGTATTTTTCCAGCATCCACGGGCGGGTTCTGTCCACCAGCACCAACTTGCCAATCTGCTCCAGCTGATAATCCGTCGGGAACGGCGCAATCATCACCACCGGTTTCGCTTTCTCGCTGATCCGCGCCGTGGAGATAACAAAGTCCTCACTCAGGGTCTCCGCCTGCTCGTATTCACGCAAAGTGAGCGTTCGCGTTACCTCAATTTGTGGATACTTGCGCTGCAGCACCGCCTCAATCATGCGTACCATCGCGTTACCGGCATCACACACCAGCAACACACGCGGCTGGCGCTGGTAGCCAATGTTGTAGTGACGCTCCAGTCCCACACCGATATGCAGCACCAGAAAACCGATCTCGTTTTCACTGATCACATACGGCGTGTATTTGCCCCAGCTTGAGACTGCTGCCAGCGTCATATCCCACGCCATCGGGTAGTGCTGTTTGATGTTATCCAGCAGCGGGTTGGGGATCATGATTTGATACCGCACGCGGGTGATCATGGTTTTAATATGCGTGAGCAAGTCCGCATGCAGCTGCTCATCGCTGAGCAGGTTGTAGTTATAGTGGGTATTGATGTAGCGCAGGATGTAATTGACCAGCGCTTCGTCGTCATCGGCGTTGATGGCGCTTGGGGCGATCTCCTGGATCTGGCGCGCGGCAATGTGCACGCACAGCCAGCTCTCTTCCGATGGTGAAAGCGCTTTGCCTGCCAGTTGCTGGATGGTTACGGCAATATCCTTCGCGGCTTCACGTACGTTCTCTTCCACATCCTCCGCGTGAAATTCTGGCAGCGGGTAGCCTTCGCTAATCCGCCTCACCGATACCGCGCAATAGAGGCGCACGAACAGTTCACCTTCATCGGTAAGGCGAATATGGTGGCGCGTCAGCGCATCGTGTAACACTGTCACCATCTGCTCAGGTACACCCACGTTCAACGCCACTTCGGTCACCAGCGGGTTCAGGCTGTCCTGCTGTGCCAGCGTCCAGAGCAAATCGGTAAGACAGGCACGGGTTGCCATCTCGCTGCCAAACAGTTTCATTCCGTGGCGTGGGCGCGTTTCCAGCGTCAGGTGATAACGGTTAAACCACTCGCGCACCTCTGCCATATCATTTTGCAGCGTCGCACGACTGACAAACCACTCATCCGCCAGATCTTCAAGCTTAAGGGAGAAGGCCGACGTCAGAAAACGCACCACCAGATAGTGCACGCGCTCAGGGCCAGTACGCGGAATACGCAGCGCGCGCGGGTGGGAATCTTGTAATAGCTGATAGCGCGCGGCATCGTCAATTTTGAGTTGATAACCGTTGCCACGGCTCAGAATAAACTGTGCGCCGTGGCTTGCCAGCAGCGCATTCAGAGCGGTGATATCGGCCCGGACGGTACGCGTGGAGACCGACAGCCGCTGCGCCAGTTCATCCTGTGGCAGCGTTTCGTTTTGCAACAGATCGAAAAGTTGCGCTAAACGTTGGTTCGGAAATCGCACGAGTGAGTCCTCTTACCGCTTAAGGTGCAGGTGAAATGATCATCTGGGATGGGCTGCCAACCGGGATATAGTCTGGCTCAAAGCTTAGCGCGCCGTCCTGCGTTACGCGAAAACGGGTGATGTTATCGCTACGCTGATTCATGACGTACAGCCATTGGCCCTGCTTATCCAGAGTCAGCGAGCGTGGATAATCACCTCGTGTCCAGACATCATCCTGATGCGTCAGTGTGCCATCCGCCGTTACGGTAAAGTGCCCGATGCTGTTATGCAAACGGTTGGCAACATACAGTTGCTTGCCGTCCTCACTTAATACCAGCCCGGCGGCAAAACTCGTCCCTTTATACGCCTTCGGCAAAGCAGAGAGCGTTTTGCCCTCTTTCAGCGTACCGGAGTGTTTATCCACGGCGTAATGAGTGAGAGTGGACGCCTCTTCGTTAATCAGCCACAGGCCATCGCCTTTCGGGGTAAAAACAAAGTGACGAGGTCCGGCCCCTTTTGAGGACGCGTCAATAAACGGTGGATCGTTCGGGGTTAATTTTCCGCTCCGATCGTCGAATCGATACTGGTAGATCCGATCCAACCCAAGATCGGTGGAAAAAACATATTTCCCACTCGGATCGGCGGCGATCATATGCGCATGCGGCCCGTTATGATCGCTGATGGCAAAGCTCCCTTCCGCCGCGGCTTCCGGTTTTGCTGCACCCTGCTCGCCCTGATCCTGGTGCGTATCCGTTGCCTCGCCCAGACTGCCATTGGCCTTGATCGGCAACACGGCAATCGATCCACTGACGTAGTTCGCCACCAGCAGGTGTTGACCGTTTGGCGTAAGGGAAAGATAAACCGGCCCAGCCCCGCCGGATGCCACCTGATTAAGCTCAGTCAGGTCACCGTTATCGCCCACATGAAGCGCCTGCACCACGCCCTGCTCCACTTCGCTTGCTACATAAAGCGTCTTACCGTCGCGCGATACCGTAAGTTGCGCGGCGTTCGGCAGTTTACTTACCAGGGTTTTGTTCGCGAGTGCACCGGTTTGCGGATCGACGGTAAAACGGTACAACCCTTCACCGTTCGGATTATAGGTCCCCACCCAGGCAAACTGCGTCTGGGCGACAGCGGCGGTAGCCAGTAAAGAGAGTGAAGCAACAAGCAGGTTACGGGTGTACATGGTGGCTCCTTCAGGTTTGTGCGGTGTGTTCCCCTCCCCCCCTCCCAAAGGAAGAGGATGAGGGGTAAGGTTTAGCTTTATTTCACCAGCATCTTCGTCATCGCCAGCAGCGTACGGACATCTTCCGGACGCGTATCTCCGCTGGCTTTGTCGATAATCGAGCTGTAAATATGCGGAATGATTTTGCTCACGCCCGCATCCAGCGCGATTTGCAGGATCGCTTCATAGTTTTCCAGATCGATCCCCCCCGTCGGCTCCAGCCAGAAATCGTGACGGGCGCAGGCTTCTGCCACTGTTTTATACTCATCACGGCATTTCAGGCCGGCCATGGGGAAATATTTGATGGAGCTGCCGCCGAAATCCTTCAACAGAGCAATGGCCGTCTCTACCGGGACAATTCCATCTGGCACGGCACTGCTCAACGGGCCGGTCGAGATTTTCACCATGCCCACCGTTCCGGTGGGCGACACCAGACCATTCACTACCGATTCGTTCTGCCCCAACAGTGCGCGGCTGGTTGCTACGCCAGTGAACACCTGGTTGACATGCTGCGGCTGCACCTGACGGGAAATTTCACTCACCATGGCCGACTGGTTCGGATCGCCCGCGCCAAGCCCCACGGAGAGCGCATTATCAATCAGCGCCGCATATTCACGCATATCGGCAACCGCACTGGTGACATCCGGGTAATTTTTGGAGAGCACACCCACCAGCACATGACCTTCAGCCGCCTCGTAAATGGCACTGGCATTCGCTTTTGAACCTGCCAGCACATTCAGGCAGACGCGGTCACGGTAAAAATTGGGGGTCAGTTTCATGCAGTTTTCTCCTGTCCTAATACTTCGCTAATACGGCGGTACACAATGTTTAGCTGATCCGCTGTCACGCTGCGCACATCCGCTTCGATAATCCCTTCGTTGGCTTTATAGCCACGGAAATAGATGGCGTATTCACCCTGCTTCAGTTTCGCTACAACATCCCCAGTGCCCACGCCCGTCGTGGCTTCGTCGAATTTGATTTCAGTGCGGGCGATATCGCGACCAGCGCTATCCCAGACCACGCGCGCAGCAACGCCATTTAAGGTATTGATGGCATTGATAAACGGCGTCATCTTCGCCACCATTTCTGCGCCACTTTCTTTGGTGGCCGTCAGGTAATGTTCGATGGCGCAGGTCAGCCCAAGGATGCCCTCTTTACCCACTTTCATTGCGCGACCAATCCCTGCTGACTGGCGTTTCACCCACTCAACGTACTGCGTTTTACCGATAACCAGCCCGCTGGTTGGCCCTTCAATCGCTTTCGCGCCGCTGTAGATCACCAGGTCAGCGCCGGAACGGTAGTACACATGCAGATCTTCTTCCGCTGCGGCATCGACGATCAGTGGCAGATCGTGCTTACGGGCGACCACCGCCGCTTGCTCCACGCTGAGCATACTTTTCTGCACACAGTGGTGAGACTTGATATAGAGGATTGCCGCGGTACGCGGGGTGATCGCCGCCGCCAGTTGATCGGCAGAGCATTCGTTAGCGTAACCCGCTTCCACCAGCTTGCCTCCGCCCAAAGTAACCATCGTCCCGACCGGCGCACCGAAGTTCACGTTGTGGCCTTTCGGCAACACGATTTCGTTGTTCTCAACAGGAGTCACGTGCAAATTTTCCAGCAGCCAGTCGCTGTCTTTTACCAGCACCGCCGCCACAGACTGCGCAATACCCGCCGACGCGCACGAGACAACGGTCGCCCCTTCGACATCCAGCAGTTTCGCAATGTATTCGCCGGTTTTGTTCACCAGATCTTTCATTTCAAAGTACTGGTTCATGCCGTCCATCGCCGCCTGTACAACTTCCGGACGAGGGGTAGAAACGCCCAGCGCCGTCATGCGACCTGAGGTGTTAATAACCTGTTTTAAATGGTATTTCTCAAAAATCGAAGGCATGTTCCGTGCTCCCTTGTTCGGTCATGTAGCCCTTGCCCGCGCGAATGGCGGCAAGCGGCATCAGAATATGGTCAGCCTGCAGGCTGTCGTTTTCCGCATCCACCAGCAGCGTCGACTGGCGTTTGACGGTAAAAAGTGTCAGATCAGCATCCAGGCCAGGCTGAATACGGCCTTTGTGCGTCAGACGCAGACCGTCAGCGGCATTCGCGGTGACGCATTCAATCACCTGTGGTAACGACATCCCGATGGCGAGGAATTTCGACATCACGCTGGCGAGGCTACCTACCGGGCCATTAATGCGGTTACGACAATAGATATCTGAGCTGATGGTGTGCGGCAGGATCCCCATCGCGATGGCGCGTTTTGCCACTTCAAAGCTGAAACTCGCCGTACCGTGTCCCACATCCAGACGCACGCCGCGTTTCAGCGCTGAGGTGATCGACGCCCGCAATTCACCTGACGGCGTCAGGATGCGGTTGGGTTTGCCGTTATAGCAGTGGGTGATGATGTCCCCGGAACTCAGCAGTTCGGCGATTTCGTCGAGGTTTGGCGGGTTGTTGCCAATGTGCACCATCAGCGGCAGGTCGCCGTTCTCTTTCTGAATGGTTTTGGCCCGTTCCAGCGGCGTAATGCCGTTTTCACCAACCACGCTGCTGCTCATGCGCGCTTTCAGGCCAACGATAAAATCAGGGTGGCGTTTGACCGCCTGTTTTACCGCGTCGGCGTCGATGTTATCCATATTGGCCAGTTCGTTTTGGGCAATCAGGCCCACGCGGGAGATGTTCAGTAAGGCAAAGACATCTGTCGACGCTTTGCGGGTGATGGCGTAGAAATCGTCCACGTCATCCGCCCCGGCACTTCCTGCGTCAACCACAGAGGTGACACCCGTGGCGATACCGACGCTGTCTGGCTCGTCGTGGTAAATCGGGGAGTTCGGGTAGCAGTGAACATGGGAGTCAATCCAGCCTGCGCTGACGAACACTTCACCATTAAGCTCAACGGTTTTGTGGGCGGGCGCATCAATCTCACCAAGCGCCGCGATTTTCCCGTCCTGGATGGCGATATCGGTCAGGGTATCGTCGGTAAGGCGCGCACGGCGCAGGAGTAAATCAAACATGGGTATCTCCTGATAAGACGGGCGCATACGCGCCCGCTGAAGGTCAAAGCGCGACCGGGAACAACCAACCCAGAAGCATTGCACCGAGGATAGCGCCACCGGTAATCGGCTTCTGCCAGATGTAGAACAATAGAGCACCTGCCAGTGAACCAATGCCGATAGGGATCGACGCGGTCATCGCACTGAGGATAATCAACGGCCCGAGGAAGCGGCCAGATGCATTACCCGCGCCCATCATCACGTCTGCCCCATAGGTGGAGTTGCTCTGATTGATGGTAAACTTACGCGCAAGGATAATGACGTAACCAATGGCCAGACCAATCACCAGGCCGGTAATCAGCGAGGCAATAAAGTTTGTCACCGGGAACATGATCCCCGCGCCCAGCAGCAGCGCCGGCACACCTAAGCCCACACCGGTCTGAATCGCCCCGCCGATATCCAGGATCCCGACCAGAGAACCTTCGATAATACGGGCAAACAGGAAGCTCGCACCGAACGCGGCGACCGCGCCGTAAGCACCGGTATCAATCCCCGCTTTTAACATGGCGACGAAGGCCACTTCGTTAAACGCGCCGATGCCGTAGAGGTAGTACATGTGCGTCCCGGCAAACACGCCGGAGGAGAGCAGGCCAACGAAGATCGGGAACGACCAGTCGGCATACCAAAAACCTTTATTCTGTTCCATTTCGAGGCCCCTGTTATTTGCCGCTGAGCGAGCTATGGATAAGATCGAGCCAGTTCGGCACGGTCAGGTGGAAAGATTCGATCATCTTCATGTCGAAACCACGGAAGAAACCGCTCAGCACAAACAGCAGAACAATCGCGGCCATCATCACTTTGGTGACGTGATTCCAGCCACTCTCTTCCACACCTTTACCAATCAGGATGCCCAGAACCAGACCCGGAACGGCGTTCCCCATAATCAGCTGCGCAGCGCCACCAAAGACGGTCGCCCAGAAGCCCGATTTTTTGCCCGCATCGATAGCGGCCAGCCAGAAGATCACCGGCATGACGGTGTTCACCAGCAGGTTTGCGGCAGGAACCAGTACCTTAACGGCGGTCACCTGAAGCGCAGCCGGTACGGAGGAGGCGGTCAGGTTAAGGAAGGTGACGACAATCATGCCGATGATGCCGCAGGCAATCGCCATTTTACGTGGGTCGTGCAGGGTTTCACCGACATTACGGTTTTTGACCATCAATGCCGCTGCGCCCCAGTTCGGGATGATGCGGTGGTCAACGTCCTGAGTAAACGCACCTGCCGCCACCGAAGATGCCCAGGCGTTAAAGAAGAAACCTAACCCAAAGGAGAAATGAGACGCCGGATCGCCTTCACAGGAGTTCAGCTCCCCCAACGTACGAAACGCGCCCATACCCTGTGTGGTAGGCGCATGAAACATGCGTGCAGCCCCGGCCCCCACACCGACGCCCACCAGGCCGCCGATAATGAGCGATTTTATTAATATAATTAAGAACATCAGTCTGCCCTTTTATGAATAATCAGCGTTGCGTGACGAAGTCCACCTGGTCGAGATTGATGGCAGTCACGTTGACGGTCACATCCAGCTCCACGCTGTATGTACGTCTTTCCCGGCGCAAAAAGAAAAACAGAAAGGCTTCTTTGCGCACCGCTTCTTGCGCCTGAACAACCTGCACGTCCTGTGGCTCAATACGCAGTAAGATATGCGGTGAAGATTTCATCACCGCGGCCTGAACATGGTTGAGTGCATCGGCAAAGGCGCGCGCTTTGGCGTCGCCTTTTCCTTTCACCCGCACCGTGGTAGTGAATTGTTCTTTCATGCTTACGCGCCGTGTTTCTTCTGCCACGCCTGCACCAGACGCTCGCCCAGCTCTTCTTTATCCATAAAGCCAAAGCCCAGCACGTTGCAGCCTTCGTTGATGGCCGTTATGCCCTCTTCCACGGAACGCATACCGTATTTGGCTTTGTAGCCATATTTGGTTTGCGCAGTGATCGCACCCGCACCGCCACTGCCGCAGAAGGAGATGCCGAAAGTGGCGTTTTCCGCTTTCATCACGTCACCCAGTTTCATATCTGCTGCGACACCCGGTACGACAACCGCACGTCCACCTGCTTTTTCCACACCGGCAGCCACTTTCTGGCCTTTGCCCAGGCGATCGCCAATCACGACTGTAATCTGTTCCATGTGTTGCTCCTTAAAGGTTGTCTTTTGCGACTTCAAAATGAACGGAGAGCAGCCAAGCCTCTTCATCAGGAAGGTTGCCAAACTGCGCGACCACTTCTCTGGCCAGCCGCATTGAATCTGGTGAAATTTCGTCAAACAGATCCGCTTCAACTTCCGGCAGCGGCTCGCCGGTCACAGACCGGTGTGCCATCGCGCGGACGTGGGAAGTGAGCATCTGTTCCTGTACTGCATTGGGGATGATGTTGTGGCGGGCAAGCAGGGCATAAACCTGCTTAAGCATGGTGTCAGCGAGTTGCTCAATGTGTGCTGCTTGTTCCCCAACCTCGTTCATTACCGCTCCGTTAATCACTCGTCTTACCCCGTTAATGGCTCTGGGATAAAACTAACGTTGGCGGTTCATTGTTTGTAGCGAGTTGTTTTCCACTTCGAAGTGGAAAGGAAAGCGGCAGCAGTGATCTGTGCCACATAAATGCACCAAATGATTACATATCGCTAGATTTGCGTGATGAATATCACGTAATCACCCGGGAAAATGGAGGAGAGGAAAACGAATAGGTTCAGGCACAGCGTCGCAGAAATGTGACAGCGATAGGGTTTACTTATTACGTTGCGAAAAAAAACGAGGGCATATTGCCCTCGTTTTCGTATTTCGTCAGGCGCAACGGCCTGTTAACGGTATTTCTTGTGATAGGTGTTGCGGGTCGTGACAAACTGGTCAGCCGCCGCCTGCGCCTCTTTCACTTTGCCTTCATTAGCCAGTTTCAGTGCACCGTCGATCTGGCCGACCAGCACATCAAAGCCGTGGCGATAATCTTTCATCTCCGCGCTGTCTGCTGCCTGGCTTTCCAGTTTTGGCGGCGTGGCTTTCTGGGCATCCAGTGCCGCTGCACGCATTTTGGTTAATGCGTCTTTCATTTCCGTCGCATTATCCGTTTTCTGTACCACTTTCAGATTGGCACTGAGGGTGTCCATATTATCTTCAAGATCGGCAGCAAACGCAGAAGAACCAAGAACCAGCGTTGAAGCTGCGACGATCGCTAACAGGTGTTTACGCATTGCTCACTTCCTTTTTTATTATTAATAACGCTTTGACAAGTATTACTGGCCGGCGATTTTCATCTCCGGCAACAGAACTGAACCACACTGTATATTGCTACGTGTTTCAATATCGTTACCGACCGTGACAATATTGCGCCACATATCTTTTAAGTTACCGGCAATCGTAATTTCGCTCACCGGATACTGAATTTCACCGTTTTCGACCCAGAAACCGGCTGCGCCGCGAGAATAATCCCCGGTAATGCCGCTCACACCCTGGCCCATCAGTTCAGTCACCACCAGACCCGTTCCCATCTCTTTCAGCATCTGCTCGAAGCTCAGCCCCTGACCCTCAATGCGCCAGTTATGGATACCGCCCGCGTGACCGGTACTTTTCAGCCCCAGTTTGCGTGCCGAGTAGTTGGTCAGCAGCCACTGCGTCAGCACACCGTCTTTAATGATGTCTCGACGTTCAGTACGCACGCCCTCGCTGTCGAACGGCGTCGATGCCAGCCCTTTCAGCAGATGCGGGTGCTCTTCAATGGTCAGCCATTCCGGCAGAATTTGTGTTCCCAGCGCATCCAGCAGGAACGTGGATTTACGGTATACCGCGCCACCGGCAATCGCCCCGACCAGGTGGCCAAACAGGCCGGTTGCCACTTCATTGGCAAAAATAACCGGGGCTTTCATGGTTGAGAGTTTGCGTGGCGACAAGCGTGAAAGCGTGCGTTGCGCGCATTCCGCCCCAACCCACTCTGGAGACTGCAAATCAGCAAGCGCACGCCCAATGGTGTAGGCGTAATCACGTTCCATATCGCCATTCTCTTCAGCAATCACACAGCTGGAAAGCGAGTGGCGGGTCGAGCAGTAGCCTTGCAACATGCCGTGGCTGTTACCAAACACTTTGATGCCATAATGGCTATTGAAGCTACCGCCTTCGGTATTGGTGATACGTTTATCCGCTTTCAAAGACGCTTGCTCTGCACGAGCCGCCAGCTCGATGGCCTCATCCGGCGTGACCTCCGCCGGATGGAACAAGTCCAGATCCGGCGCATCGAACGCCAGCAGTTCTTTATCGGCTACGCCTGCGTAAGGGTCGGGGGAGGTGTAACGCGCAATGTCCAGCGCCGCCTGAACGGTACGGGCAATCGCGTCCGGACTGAGGTCAGTGGATGACGCGCTACCTTTGCGATTCTGGTGATAAACCGTGATCCCAAGCGCCCCATCACTGTTGAATTCAACATTCTCCACTTCACCATAGCGGGTACTCACGCTGATGCCGGTGGTTTTGCTTACTGCTACTTCAGCGCCATCTGATTTGCCTGAAGCGAGCGCCAGCGCTGTGGATACCGCTTCTTCCAGAATCTTACGCTGCGCTTCAACTTGTGAGGTTACTTTCATCGCAAATGCCATACTGTAAGAGAGAGTTAACTGAAGTCTATCAGAGAACCGTTTTTCAGTGCGCATCTTAACTGGTAACATTAGCCTCTTTTTTTAAGGAGCCTGACATGACTAAGCAGCCCGAAGACTGGCTCGACGACGTTCCCGGTGATGACATCGAAGACGAAGATGATGAAATCATCTGGGTCAGTAAAAGTGAAATTAAACGCGACGCCGAAGAGTTAAAACAGCTTGGTGCGGAAATGGTAGAACTGGGGAAAAACGCGCTGGATAAACTCCCGCTCGACCCCGATCTGCGTGCCGCCATTGAACTGGCACAGCGTATCAAGAAAGAAGGCCGTCGCCGCCAGCTTCAGTTGATCGGTAAAATGTTGCGCCAGCGCGATGTGGAACCTATCCGCCAGGCACTGGACAAGCTGAAAAACCGCCACAACCAGCAGGTTGCGCTGTTCCATAAGCTTGAGCAGATCCGCGATCGTCTGATTGAACAAGGCGATGATGCTGTGCCTGAGGTATTAAATCTGTGGCCAGACGCCGACCGCCAGCAACTGCGTTCGCTTATCCGTAATGCGAAGAAAGAGAAAGAGGGGAATAAGCCGCCAAAATCTGCGCGTCTGATTTTCCAGTATCTGCGCGAGCTGTCTGAGAACGACGAGTAAGGTCGGGAACGCCTGTTCCCCCTCACCCACAGCCCTCTCCCCAAAGGGGAGAGAGTGTTCAATTTCCCTCGCCCCTTTGGGGAGAGGGTCAGGGTGAGGGAATTACTCTGCGGCGGCCTCGGCTTTCTTCGCCAGGCCATCCAGCAGTTTTTGATGAATACCACCAAAACCACCGTTGCTCATAACCAGTATGTGATCGCCTGGCTGAGCCGTTTTCACCACCATATCCGCTAACGTATCCACGTCTGCACTCCAGTGTGCTGGCTGGACGCACGCCTCTGCGACTTCAGCGACTTGCCACGGAATATGCTGCGGTTGCAACAGGAACACTTCGTCTGCACGCCCTAAAGACGGGGCGAGATCGTCTTTGCAGATCCCCATCTTCATGGTGTTTGAGCGAGGCTCCAGTACCGCCAGAATGCGTGCGGTTCCACCCACTTTACCGCGCAGGGCGGCAAGCGTTGCGAGGATCGCGGTTGGGTGATGCGCAAAGTCATCAAACACCGTCACGCCGTTGGCCTCGCCACGCAGCTCCAGACGGCGGCGGGCATTCACAAATGACCCCAGCGCGTCGGCCGCATCCGCAGGTTGAACCCCGACATGACGCGCGGCTGCAATCGCCATCAGGCCATTGTGCATGTTGTGCTCGCCGACCAGGCCCCACTTCACCTCACCTACTTTTTCGCCATCGAGCAGCACTTCCCACTCAGAGGCATCCGTATTGAGTTTTCTCGCGTGCCAGTGACCTTGTTCACCCACCAGCTCCTGCTCGCTCCAGCACCCCATCGCCATCGTCTGCTTCAGGTTAATATCGTTCTCTGGCAGGATGATGCGACCCTGGCCCGGAACAATTCGCACCAGATGGTGGAACTGTTTCTGGATGGCTTTCAGGTCGTCAAAGATATCGGCGTGATCAAACTCAAGGTTGTTGAGGACCAGCGTACGCGGGCAGTAGTGAACAAACTTGGAGCGCTTATCAAAGAACGCACAGTCGTACTCGTCAGCTTCGATCACAAAGAACGGGCTATCGCCCAGACGTGCAGAAACGTCGAAATTGCCCGGCACACCGCCAATCACAAAGCCGGGCTTGTAGCCACAGGCTTCCAGGATCCAGGTTGCCATACCGGCGGTAGTGGTTTTGCCGTGCGTACCGGCAACCGCCAGCACCCAGCGGTCACGCAGCACGAAATCATGCAACCACTGTGGGCCAGACATGTACGGAATGTTGCGTTCCAGGACCGCTTCAACACACGGATTGCCTCGGGTCATGGCGTTGCCAATGATGACCAGATCCGGCTGCGGATCCAGTTGGCTGGCATCATATCCCTGAATAAGGGCGATCCCTTGCTTCTCCAGAAGCGTGCTCATCGGTGGATACACATTGGCGTCCGAACCTGTCACTTCATGGCCCAGAGAGCGCGCCAGCATTGCCAGCCCGCCCATGAAAGTGCCACAAATCCCCAATATATGAATGCGCATACGTCACTATCCCTCTTCAATGTGGTGCACATTTTACTCACATGTCAGCGGCAGCGAAACGCATTTCAGGTAAATCCGTATTTTGCTGGCGCGATTCACCTCTGCGCTAATATTTGAATGTTTGTTAAGATTGTTGGACGTCAGCCGTTTTACTGAACATACGATCGCTTTACTCAACATAAAATGCAGGGAAAGTGTTATGAAAACGTTAGGTGAATTTATTGTCGAAAAGCAGCACGAGTTTTCTCATGCTACGGGTGAGCTCACTGCTTTGCTGTCGGCAATAAAGCTGGGCGCTAAGATCATCCACCGTGATATCAACAAGGCCGGTCTGGTCGATATCCTGGGTGCAAGCGGTGCCGAAAACGTTCAGGGCGAGGTGCAACAAAAACTCGACCTGTTCGCGAATGAAAAACTGAAAGCTGCACTGCGCGCACGCGACATCGTTGCGGGTATCGCCTCTGAAGAAGAAGATGAAATTGTCGTTTTCGAAGGCTGCGAACACGCAAAATACGTTGTACTGATGGACCCGCTGGATGGCTCCTCTAACATCGACGTTAACGTTTCTGTCGGCACAATTTTCTCCATTTATCGTCGCGTCACACCTGTTGGCACACCGGTTACTGAAGAAGATTTCCTGCAACCGGGCAGCAAACAAGTTGCTGCCGGATACGTCGTGTATGGTTCGTCCACCATGCTGGTTTATACCACCGGGTGCGGCGTGCATGCCTTTACCTACGATCCGTCACTGGGGGTCTTCTGCCTTTGCCAGGAGCGTATGCGTTATCCGCAGAAAGGCAGCACTTACTCCATCAATGAAGGCAACTACATCAAGTTCCCGAATGGTGTGAAGAAGTACATCAAATTCTGCCAGGAAGAAGATAAATCCACCCAGCGCCCGTATACCTCCCGTTATATCGGTTCTCTGGTGGCAGACTTCCATCGTAACCTGTTGAAAGGTGGCATTTACCTCTATCCAAGCACCGCCAGCCACCCGGAAGGGAAACTGCGTTTGCTGTACGAGTGCAATCCGATGGCGTTCCTGGCTGAACAGGCCGGCGGTAAAGCCAGTGATGGTAAAGAGCGTATTCTGGATATCACTCCGGAAAGCCTGCACCAGCGCCGTTCGTTCTTTGTGGGTAATGATCATATGGTTGAAGACGTTGAACGCTTCATCCGCGAATTCCCCGACGCATGACGAACACCAGCACAACCTCATTCAGGCTGCGTCAAAGCGGTAAACGAATGAATCCCCGGAAACAGTGATAACGCTGTAACTGGGGTTGGTAAAAGAGAGGGAGCCAGTCTGGCTCCCTTTTCATTTATATATTTTAACGTATAAATGAATATAAAAATCGCGCTTTAATATCTCGACTCACTCACGCATTATTTCTGAGCAGTTTCTTAAATATTTCGCAGAGCATAATCGTGATGAAAAACTTTTCCCGTGCAAATACCGGTATCGACTTAAATCTTATTCCTGTTTTTATTGAAGTGGTGAGATGCGGCAGTATGGCCAAAGCCTCAGTACGACTGGAGATGTCTCGTCCGGCGGTGAGTCTTGCATTAAAACGCTTTAATCAGCTCTTTGACGAGCCGCTATTTCTTCGTAAAGGTTTATACCTGGAGCCTACCGATAAAGCACTGGCCTTAACCCACTCGCTGGAAATATTAATGGGCGATATTCATGACAATATCGGTGCAGTGAATTCTGCACCGATATAACCCCTGGTCGGTAACGCCACAGGGGTTGCTATTACCGTCAGGCAGATTGTGCCGTCAGCTTGAAGGATGACATAGCTTCCATCAGTTCGCGTGATTGATCTTCGAGCGAACGCGTTGCAGCTGAAGACTGTTGTACCAGCGCCGCATTTTGCTGTGCGGTTTCGTCCATCTGATTCACAGCGATATTCACCTGCTCAATACCCCGGCTTTGTTCCTGCGATGCCGTGGCGATCTCACGCATCAGTTTGGTCATGCGCAGCACTTCGGTCGCAATTTCATCCATCGTTTCACCCGCCTGCTGTGCGAGTTCGCTACCTTCATTCACGTGGGTTTGAGAATCGCTGATCAGTGTGCGAATCTCTTTCGCTGCATCGGCACTTCGGCTGGCCAGATTGCGAACTTCCCCGGCAACAACCGCAAAGCCGCGCCCCTGCTCACCCGCACGTGCCGCTTCAACGGAGGCGTTGAGTGCAAGGATATTGGTCTGGAAGGCGATACCGTCGATAACGCTCAGGATGTCGGCAATACGCGCAGAGCTACCGGAGATATCGCGCATTTTCTCAATCACGTAGCAAACCATTTCGCTACCGTGATCGGCGGTGTCGGAAACCGACTTCGCCATCTGATGCGCCTGCTCGGCGTTATCCGCGTTTTGTTTCACCGTGGCGGTAATCTCTTCCATGCTGGCCGCCGTCTGCTCCAGTGATGTCGCCGTAGATTCCGTCCGCTGGGCAAGGTTGATATTGCCAGCAGTCAGTTCCCGGCTGCCGGTATCAATCTGAGAACTGGCATCGCGCACGCGCAACACCGAATTCATCAATGACTGACGCATCTCCTCAATCGCCGTGTTCAGACGGTTGAACTCCTGGCTCGCAGGGGCATTCAGGGTGTGCGTTAAGTCACCTGCGGCAACGTGCTCCAGCTGTGAAATCGAGTCCGACAGGGGCTTGAGCAGCATATGGCGCAGCACCAGCCAGGCCAGCACAATAATCCCCGCCGTCAACAACGCCGCGACGATAATCAGGATCAGCACGCGAGTTTTGCTCGACTGCACGGCGCTCACTTCCGCCTTACCACGCGCTTCACTCCACGCCTGGAACGTCTGCATATCATTATCAAACTGTTTCGCCACCGGGATCAGCTTGTTCTCCAGCAGATCGTAATAGCTATCAGCACTTTGCTGATTCAGAGCGGTAAGCATTGGATTGATCCCCTGCTCGTTATACGCCGCAAAGCTGGTCGCAACCTTGCCCAGCAGTTGCTGCCCCTCCGTATCCGCAACACCGCCATCAATCACACCTTTCAGCGTTTTCTGCGCCTGAGCAACTTCCTGATTAATGTTTTTAACGGATTTGGCGGCATCGTCCAGCATGCCGATCTCCATCATACGAACGGCCTGACCCGCTTCATTGCGCGCGCGCAGGATCAACGTATAGCCAGAATTCAGCTGCACCATTTGCTCACCCTGAAGGTGGTTGATGCGCTGGAGTGAGGAAGAACTCTGTGTGAGGGCATAAATGCCAATGCCGCTGACAATCAGCAGCAGAAGGGTCATAACGGCCAGTAACGAAAGCAAGCCGGTACGAATCGATAGCGTTTTAAGCATGATGTTATTTCCGGTAGCGAGATATTTCTGGGCATAAAAAAAGAGTATCGGCCGCTACCGGAAAATGTTTAGACTTTAAGCAAATTCATGGTGTTATAACTTTGTTGCTGATGTGCTGACGCGTGTAACAGGCGAGCTTTGGCGGTTCTCCCAAAGCACCGTCAGACCTCGCTGCAGCGCAATAAAAATGAACAGCAGAATGCCAATGGCAATTTTCGTCCACCACGAACTGAGCGTTCCGTCGAAGTTAATGTAGGTCTGGATCAGCCCCTGGATCGCCACGCCAAACAGCGTGCCCAGCACCGTTCCTACCCCCCCGCTGAGCAGCGTCCCGCCGATCACCACCGATGCGATGGCATCCAGTTCGACCCCAACACCCGCCAGCGCATAGCCCGCCTGGGTATAAATGGAGAACACAATACCCGCCAGCGTCGCCAGCCCGGTCGAAAGCATATAAATGCGGATCGTCGTACTGCGGGTAGAGATCCCCATCAGGTTTGCCGAGGTCGCACTGCCGCCAATGGCATAAACCTGATTACCAAACCGGGTACGGTGCGCGAGAAAAATACCGATGATCACGACACCGAGCATCAGCAGCCCCATCGCACTTAACCGACCGCCACCAGGGATTTTCCAGGCCAGGCTTGAGAGCGTGTCGTAAATGGGATGGTTGATCGGTATCGATTCCTCCGAAACCAGATAGCTCACGCCACGCAGAAAGAACATCCCCGCCAGCGTGATGATAAACGCCGGGATCTTCAGGGCATCGATCAACAACCCCATAAACGCGCCGAATGCGCAGCCCATCGCTAACACCAGTGGGAAGGCCAGCAGCGGCGAGATCCCCCAGAAACCAATCGCTTTCGCCAGAAATACGCCGGTAAAGGCGATCACAGAGCCCACGGAGAGATCTATCCCGCCGGAGAGGATCACGAAGGTCATCCCAACGGCGATAATGCCTAAAAAGGCGTTATCCGTCAGGATATTGCAGATGACGCGCGTAGAAGCAAAACCGGGGAACTGCGTCAGGCAATAGAGATAGCCCAGCACAAACACGCCCAGCGTAATCATTAATGGCAAATTACGTTTTATCATGACCACGAATCCCCTTGATGAGGCTGATAAACCGCGGCGACTGGACGATGAGCACAATCAGCACCACAACGGCCTTAACCACCTGGTTCAGCTCTGGCTGGAAGCCGGAAAGCAAAATGCCCGTGTTCATCCCCTGGATAATGAGTGCCCCCATCACCGACAACAGCAGGTTGAAGCGGCCTCCCATCAGCGAGCCGCCGCCAATCACCACCGCCAGGATCGCATCCAGCTCCAGCCATAATCCGGCGTTATTGGCATCCGCACCGCGAATATCTGCCGCAACGATCACACCGGCAATGGCAGCACACACACCGCTGAGCACATAGGTCAGCATGACCATCAGACGGGTATTCACCCCGGCATTTCTTGCAGCCCGAATGTTGATCCCTACGGCTTCAATAAACATGCCGAGCGCCGTTTTGCGGGTGAAAAGCCAGAACACCAGCAGCGTCACCAGGGCAATAATGACCGGTGTGGGGAAGAAGAACAGCTTGCCGCTGCCGATCCACGCAAGGCTGGGAGAATCGAAGGTGACAATCTGCCCGGAGGTGATCAATTGCGCCACTCCGCGACCGGCCACCATCAGAATCAGCGTTGCGACAAACGGCTGGATCTTAAGTATCGCCACCAGAATGCCGTTCCATAATCCGGCCAGCACACCGGTTCCTAACGCGGCCAGCAGAACCACTGGCAAACTGTGCCCGGCCACGGTCATCGACGCGGCCGTCGCACCAGAGATGGCCATCACCGCGCCAACGGAGAGGTCGATCCCACCCGTCGCAATCACCAGCGTCATACCTATTGCCAGCAGCGCGACAGGTGCAGCGCGGTTTAAGATGTCGATCGGGCTGCCAAACAGGCGGCCATCCTGCACAATAATCTGGAAGAAATGTGGCGCGACAAGGCTATCCACCAGCAGCACCAGCAAGAGCGCCGCGATCTGCGGCGTGCCGGTCGGCCAGTTAAAGCGGCGCTTTGACTCTCCAGTCTGGGGAAGAGAACGGGGCATCACGCGGTACTCCTTATGCCGCAATGGCATTCATGATCGCCGGAACAGACAGTTTATCCAGCGGGATCTCTGCCACCTGCTTGCGATCGCGCATAATAATGACGCGATCGGCATAGCCAACCAGCTCTTCAAGTTCGGAAGAGATGACCAATAACGCCAGCCCATCGGCGCACAAGGTTTCAATGAGCCTGATGATCTCTGCATGCGCGCCCACATCGATACCGCGCGTAGGCTCATCAAGGATCAGAAACTGGGGTTTGGTCAGCAGCCAGCGGGAAAGCAGCACCTTCTGCTGGTTACCACCGGAGAGAAACTCAATGGGTTGTTCCGCGCTCGGCGTGCGAATACCGAGCTGACGAATAAAACGCTCGGCAATGGCATTCTGCTCCTTGCGGGGGATCGGTCTTAACCATCCACGCTGCGCCTGTAAGGCCAGAATGATATTTTCCCGCACCGACGCGGCGGCAATGATGCCGTCCGTTTTACGATCTTCCGGGCAAAAACCCACACCAAGACAGGATGCCTGATGAGGTGAACGCAGGGTTTGCGGCTTGCCTCTAATTAACGCGCGACCGCTGTCGGCAGGCTTGATCCCGAAGATCACCTCGGCAGTTTCGGTGCGCCCTGACCCTAACAATCCGGCCAGGCCCACAATCTCGCCGGGACGAACCTCCAGACTGAAGGGAGAGATGACCCCTTTTTTACCGAAGTCACTGAATGCCGCGACCGGCTTATCACTTAATAACGTGCGACCGGCTCGCTGAAGCGCATGGGTATCCAGTTCACGACCCAGCATCATTTTCACCAGCTCAATTTGCGGCAACTCGCGGGTTTCACGGCAGCCCACAAAGCCGCCATTACGCAGCACAGTAATACGATCGCTGACCTCATACACCTGATCGAGAAAATGGGTCACGAAGATCAAGCTCACGCCCTGGTCACGCAACTGACGCATCAGGGTGAAGAGCATCTCAACTTCCTGGGTATCGAGACTGGCAGTTGGCTCATCCAGGATCAACACCTTCGCCGAGAGATCGATGGCGCGACAAATAGCGACAATCTGCTGCATCGCCACAGAGAAGCGGTTGAGCGGTTCGCGCACATCCAGCGAAAAACCATAAGAGGCCATCAACTGCGTCGCCCGCGCTTCCATCTCTTTGCGATGGATCAAGCCAAATCGCTTCGGTTCGCGGCCAATGAACAGATTATCCGCTACTGACATATTCGGCAGCAGGTTCACTTCCTGATAGACCGTCCCGATGCCTAACTGCTGGGCATGAGCGGTGTTTTTGGGCGAAATTGCCTGGCCCTCAAGCCAGATCGTGCCGCGATCGGCATGGTAGACGCCGGTTAATGCTTTGATGAGCGTCGATTTCCCCGCACCATTTTCTCCGAGCAACGCCATGATTTCACCACGTCGCAGACTGAAATCGACGTTATCCAGCGCCTTCACGCCGGGGAAAAATTTGCTTAATCCTTCTGTGCGGAGGATCTCCTGGTGTTGTTCTGTGGTCATAACGTCCCCCTCACCCTGACCCTCTCCCCAAAGGGGAGAGGGGGACGGGCATCAGTAGCCCATATTTTTCTTCTTCTCTAACTCTTCTTTCGCGGTATCAGGCAGATAGAGTGTGGATTTGGTGATAGTCAGTTTCTCAGGCAGCGTGCCGTCTTTTTTGTACTTTTCGAGTGCATCAAACGCCGGGCCAGCCATGTCTGGAGTCAGCTCTACGCTGGCGTTCGCTTCACCTGCCATCATCGCTTTATAGATATCCGGTACGCCGTCGATAGAGCCGGTGAGGATATCTTTGCCCGGCTTCAGACCCGCCTCTTTAATGGCCTGAATCGCCCCGATCACCATGTCGTCGTTATGGGCGTAAACCATACAGATGTTCTTGCCGTTGTTTTCAGCCTTGATAAAGCTTTCCATGACTTCTTTGCCCTTACTGCGGGTAAAGTCACCGGACTGAGAGCGGATGATTTTGATGTTTGGCGCGTTGGCGATAGCCTCAGCAAACCCTTTTTTACGGTCGATGGCCACGCTCGCCCCTACCGTACCTTGCAGCTCGACCACGTTACACGGCTTGCCATCAACCTGTTTCACCAGCCAGTCACCAATCAACTGCCCCTCAAGAATGTTGTTAGCGGTCACGGTGGTCATATAGAGAGATTTGTCTTTTACATCGATGGAACGATCGAGCAGGAAGACCGGAATTTCAGCATCTTTGGCTTCCTTCAGGACGGGCTCCCAACCCGTTGCTACCACAGGGGCGATGAAGATGGCATCGACACCCTGAGCGATAAAGGAGCGTACTGCTTTGATTTGGTTCTCTTGTTTTTGCTGGCCATCGGCGATTTTCAGCGTGATGCCGCGTTTTTGAGCTTCGCTTTTCGCAACGCTGGTTTCAGCCGCTCGCCAGCCTGACTCCGAGCCTACCTGCGAAAATCCTACGGTTAAGGGTGCAGCCATCACCATAGACGACATGGCTGCCGAAACTGCTGTGACTAGAAGTAAACGCTTCCACATAAGTGCGTCCTCGTAGGGTAGATTATTGTTGGATAAAAGATGTTCTGCGAAAAAACTATAGACAATGCGAGATGTAACGGATTGCGTTACATCACACTTCAGAAAAGTGAATAAAACGTTAATCACAAGTTTGTAATCGCTTTCATTCAGCCATGAAAAATGCAACTGAGTTTATGGATTTTCCTGTCATGGAATCGGTCTGAAAAGTGGGATGAACGGAGAGAGAAGGCGAAAACAGGCGAAGACTTTCAGCGCGAGTTGGCTATAATACCTGCCACTTGTTTACCATACATTTTAAAGGACACAGACATGAGCTTACTCAACGTCCCTGCGGGTAAAGAACTGCCAGAAGACATCTACGTTGTTATCGAAATCCCGGCTAACGCAGATCCAATCAAATACGAAGTGGACAAAGAGAGCGGCGCACTGTTCGTTGACCGTTTCATGTCTACCGCGATGTTCTATCCGTGCAACTACGGCTACATCAACCACACCCTGTCTCTGGACGGTGACCCGGTTGACGTTCTGGTCCCAACGCCGTACCCACTGGAACCTGGTTCAGTGATCCGCTGCCGTCCAGTTGGCGTTCTGAAAATGACCGACGAATCTGGTGAAGATGCGAAACTGGTTGCTGTACCGCACACCAAACTGAGCAAAGAGTACGATCACATCAAAGATGTGAACGACCTGCCAGAATTGCTGAAAGCACAGATCACTCACTTCTTCGAGCACTACAAAGATCTCGAAAAAGGCAAATGGGTTAAAGTTGACGGTTGGGACAATGCTGAAGCTGCGAAAGCTGAAATCATTGCGTCCTTCGAACGCGCTAAGAAGTAATTCTGCCCCCTGTTTCTAAGCCCCGCCAGTCGGGGCTTTTTTGTAGGCTGAAATTGTCACAAAAACGTCATAAAGATATTTTGTCTCACGATATTAATTAGATAGCGCTTTTTTCCTGCCTTACCCCTGCTTTCCCCCCTTAAAGTCTGCCTGCCGCAGGTCGATACCTCCCGTGACGTGACCGCGATCGCATTTTCACAGAACGGGAAAACATGAAACTCAATACACTCACTATTGGACAACGCCTGGGGCTTTTGGCGTCGCTTCTGCTGCTTGCGACGCTCTTTACCGGCCTGCGTGGCCTGGTGATTAACAGCGACAGCCGGGCGCAAAACGAACAGATTATGGCGATGGAACAAACCATCACCGACAGCATCGATACCGCGAGAAACGCTCAGGTTCAATTCAAAATTCAGGTTCAGGAGTGGAAAAACACGCTCATTCGTGGCGCTCAGGGACAGGAGGCGTTTGATAAGTATAAAAATGCGTTTATCACCGAGAGTAAAAACACCCAGACGCTGTTGACGCATCTGAGTGAACTTCTGCCAAAAATTGGCATGGATAACCAGCAGGTGCTGGCAACACGCGAAATCCACGCCGGGCTTGAGCAAAAATACCTGGCTGCACTGGCCTCCTATCAAACAGGGGATGCCACCAGCACACAGCGTGTCGACAAGCTTGTCACGGGGATTGACCGGGAACCCACCAAAATGATTGATGAGGTGGTGGCCCGCACACTGCAACATGCACAAACGCTCCACCAGCAGACGATCGCTCAGAATCAGGCGAAGTATCAGGAAACAAAATGGATGCTAATGCTTGCCATGTTACTGACGCTGGCTGCGGGGATGCTCGTGACCTGGTGGCTGATTCGCAGTATTACCCGTCCACTGGCTCAGGCTGTCAGCATCGCGCGTACCGTTGCCGCAGGCGATCTGCAATCTCGCTTTACCGTTGTGGGCCGTGATGAGACCGCTGAGCTGATGCGCGCGCTACAGGAGATGAACGAAAACCTCACCCGCATCGTATCCGGTGTGCGCAGCGGCACAGAAACCATCGCCACGGCGTCTGCGCAAATTGCCAGCGGGAGCCATGAGCTGTCATCACGAAACGAGGCACAAGCCAGCGCGCTGGAGCAAACTGCCGCATCGATGGAACAGCTGACCTCCGTGGTGAAAAGCAACGCTGAAAACTCACGAACGGCCAGTGACCTGGCCCGCAACGCGCGTCAGTTCGCGCGTCAGGGTGAAGAAGCGGTTGAGCGTGCGGTGCAGACCATGAGCGAAATCCACACCTTCTCCAGCGAAATCAATACGATTATCAGTATGATCGACAGCATCGCGTTCCAGACCAATATTCTGGCGCTTAACGCTGCCGTCGAAGCCGCACGCGCGGGAACCGAGGGACGTGGTTTCGCCGTCGTTGCCGCTGAAGTTCGCGCCCTCGCACAGCGTTCTTCCGCTGCTGCCAAAGATATTCGCGTGTTGATTGATCGTTCGGTGAGCCGTATTGATGACGGTAACGGCCAGGTGAAACAGGCGGGCGCGGCGATGGCGGATATCCTGCACAGCGTGAGCAAGGTCAGTGAATTGATCGAGGCGATTTCACATGCCAGCCATGAGCAAAGCACCGGAATCGATCAGGTGAATGTTGCGGTAACGCATATGGACACGGCGACACAGCAGAATGCCACATTGTCCCAGGAGTCATCAGCGGCGGCACAGGCGATGCATCGTCAGGCCGAGCAGCTTCTGGATACGGTGCAACTCTTTAAGCTGCGACAGGAAACGGTCTAAAAAACAACGCCACCTTACGGTGGCGTTGTTTTTTTTCAGTACTGGTCTCTGTCTAACCAGTTACCGCTTTCAATCCGCGTTAGCCCTTCGACCGGACGTTGGTACACGTACATCCATGCACTCCCGTATGGCGTCTGGATCAACTGGCGAGCGTATTCACCGCCCCTGGTGCGCAAGGCATCAAGTTCGGCAAGCGTGGCATTATCAATACGATAAACTTCACCCTGTACTGTTCCATTTCCCGGAACGGCGCCTGGATAGTGGCCCAGACTGTACAACTGGTAGTTCTCGATATTGTAATTTCCCAGCAACTGGGCGTTCGTCATCCAGTGACTGTTGCCCTGCTTGGTGCGTAAACTGCCGTAAACAAATATTCGCATTGCTAAAACTCAAACTGATAGAGCACATCCAGTGCCTGGTCTACGCCAGACACTGCTTCCAGATATAGCTTAGGCATCAGGCGATAGCGTAGCGTGAGAGTTGCCAGTGAGTCAAAGATCCCCACACCATATTTTACCTGCAGACCTGGCAGCACATAGCCGCTGACCACCACTTGCGAAGAGTCACCCACGCCCTGGGTATCCAGCGCCAGATTGCTTACACCAAACGTCTCGCCGATTTTACCCACAACCTGACCACTTTGTGCAACCCCCAGGCCGACTAACATCGATGTCATCGCTGCGCTGTCACTTTGACCACTTTCCAGACCTTGCCCACGCAGGAGGTAAGAGAGCGCTTCCTGCTGAGACATCGCCGGGTCGGAGAAGATTTCGGCTTTCGGTTCATCAGCGGTCCCGGTCACACGCACACCGGCAATCACCTCGTTTTCAGTCGAATCAGGGTTACGGATCGCTTCGATATTCAACAGTGGTTGATCCGGTGGGCCGGAGAACAACAGCTCACCTTTACGCACAATCAGATCCTGACCATACGCGTGGAAACGTCCTTCAGGGATATTGATTTGCCCGTTCAGACCTAATCCCTGTTTATCCTGCGCAACTTTCAGATCGCCCGTCAGTCTCGCCTTCAGCCCAAAAGCATCGAGACGCACGTTATTTCCCACGTGCACAATAAGATTACTATTGATCGGGATGCCCGCGCTCTTCTGTTCGATCGGTTTCAGATTATCACTGAGCATAACTTCATCGCTGGAGACACCCACCGCGCTTTCCGGGACGTCATGTACCACAATGCGCGCCCACGGCACGTCCACGCGGCCATCCAGAGTGAAGAGGCTCGGCGTAGCTTCAAAGACCACATCCGGCGACACATCCAGGCGGACCATTGGTGGCACAGTAATACGCACTTTACTGCCCTTCGCCGCGATACGTGCGCGCCAGTTATCAAGCTGGCTCCAGTCGGCGTCACCACTCAGGTTGATTTGTCCTTGCTGAGTACGTACCACCCCGGCAAGCGTCGAGCTCATACCATTAAAGTTCATCGCAATCTGACTTGGCTGCATATCAAACGGCATGAAGTTGCCGTCAATATCCACACCATTCAGCTGCATTTGCCCAAACAGTTGCGGGCTTTGCGCATTCCCTGCCAGACGCAGATTGGCATTGAGCATCCCTGCGGCTTTTTCTCCACGAGAGAAAATGGCATTCGCCATCGCCAGGTTAACGTTGCGGATATTGACGTTGCCGCCCAGATTACGTCGTCCTTGCGGATCGGTAATCTGCACTTTTCCGTCGAGCTGACCGTTGTTGGTCAGCTTAATCAACCAGCCAAGCTCGGCGCGGTTGTTATGTAGATCTGCGCTCAGGTTCAGCGTATCAAATGCTACCGGCAGCGGCGCATCGTTAACGACCTGCGTCACCTTCACGTTACGCCCGGAAAGGGTCACACTTCCCTGGGGTAGCCCCTCTTTGGTGGTATCCCATGCCACATCCGCTTTACCGCTAAAGATGCCGCTGGCTTGCGTGGTCTCCGGCATAAAGGGTTTCAGCATGGCGAGGTCAAAGCGGTTGAGTGTGATCTGCGCGCGGCCTTCCGCACCGGCATCAATTGTCTGCGGAACACACAGCTCCGCATTTGGGTTCACCCAGCAATGCGGTCCAATACTGATTTTCTGTTCCGCATTACGGTAATCCAGCGCGACAGAACGGGAGAGCGCCAGCGGCCCCACAGGGGTGTTGAAGCGGGTGTTATCCAACTGCCCTCTCCAGCGTTCCTCTTTGCGGTCAAAACTGCCGGTCAAATGCAGTTGCCCGGACACTGGTTCCCCCTGCACGCGCAACTGGAGCTCGTGCTGTTTCTCATTGCCTTTGGCATCCAGTGTCACCAGGCCAATATTGACATCAGGTTGCGAAATGCGCTCCACGCGCAAATTCAGATTCCCGCCGATTTGATCGGCAGATTTTACGTCCCCCTGGACGCGAACGCGGGCAATAGACAGTTCCTGCCAGCGCAGGCTGTTCGCCGTAATATCCGCCAGCAGTTGCGGGGCATCCACCGTACCGCGAACGTTCACCAGCCCTTTCGCTGTCCCCCCCAAACCTGGCAGGGCATTATCAAGATTCGGTGCATCAATGGTGGCATCAAGATTAAGATCTTTTACGCCCAGCTCACCTTTGATATCGGCAGTATTACGCCCCAGAGCAACATGCAGCCCTGGGATGATCCATTGCAGATAGCTGTTGCCTTTGACCGAACCTTCAACGTTGACTTTATTCTGCTTCACGTTGCCGGTGATTTTTATCTCCGGCACATCCATCTGCCAGCTACCGCCGTACAAACTGCCGCGTGTTTTAATCAGGCCATCAAGTTTTGACGGCCAGTCCGGCACTTCTTTTGCGGTGTTGATGCCGCTCAGTTTTAACTCACCGCGCCAGCTGATGGCCTGCTGCCAGTCGAGCAGCGCAGTCAGTTCCGTTTTTCCTTCCAGCGCCGCCACCGTCAGTTTATCGAGATTGACCTGTTTTTCGTTACCTTTTGCATCCAGCGTAATGGTGGCAGGCGGCACACCCTGCCCTTTGACCGCGGTGCGGAAGGACAGCGTGTAATCGGTCATTTTGCCGCTCAGCTTCAACTTCAGGTCATCCGCCTGGAACTGCTTTTCGCCGGTAAATGGCCAGTACAACTGCTGGCTAACCACATCAACATTGATCGGCAATCCGGCTTCGGCCAGTTGAGTCTGCGCACGCAGGACCATATCCACCGGACCGGAAAGATTGATGCCCACATCCAGCTTGTCGCGCAGCGCACCGCCGACTTTCACTTTCACCTTTTCCCCCTTCAACGGGTCGATATTCAGTGCGCTGTTGAGGGTGATATCCACCGGCCAGTTATCACGCAGTAACGCAGTACCGGTGGCGTTAACAGAGCCCTGATTAGTATCAATATCCAGCGCATCAAGCTTCATGTTGCCGTCGATACTGCTGACTTTAAGCAGCATGTTGTAGACCGTCAGATCGGTGTCACCCGTCAGTCGCAACTGCTCGCCTTTAAATGCCTCAATATTGAGGTTCAGCGGCAGGTGAACGTCGGTCATCTCAGGCAATACGGGCTTCGAGAAGAGCTCGCTCAGCGTCTCGCCCAGCGGTTTTTCTTCCGGCTGTGGATTCTGGATCTTAGGTTCGACGATCTCTTCCTGCGCCACTTTCGCCACTTTCGGCAGTGCAATCAGCAGTCCCTGCAGGGAGGTGGGCGTCAGGGTGAGGTTTTTCTCCTGCCAGCGCAGGCCTGACGTGAAATCCATCACCGAAACGGTCGTGTCGTCGATTTTGATGTTGACGTTATTCAGCGCCACCCGGTAAAGCGCAATCGGATATGGGGTGGAGAGATTCAGCGGGCCACTATCTTCCTCCGCTACGGGCGCTGATGCCGGCATTTTTTTCGAATCTATCGCCACATTGACATCTTTTAGCGACAAGTCGTTTACGCACAAACTGCTGTCACGCAAGCAACTCAGCTTCACTGCCAGATGAAACTCACCTGCGTTAACGGCCACGCCAGGCTGTTCGTAACGAATGTTCTTCAGACGCAAGTCGCGCCAGCCGCCTGTAACCTGACCAATGTCAAGCCCAGGAACCCAGCGGTTCGCCGCATTAAACAGCAGATGCAGACCTGTCGTGGTCCCGACCAGAAAGGCCACCGTACCGAGCAGCAGCACGATAAAAATCAGTACCCCGAGGCTTATCTTCTTCCATAAACTCATAATTCAGGCCCCAGACCGATGTAAAACTGTAAACCGTGTTCGTCTTTGTCACCTACCGGAACGGCGAAGTCGAGCTTGATAGGCCCGACAGGGGACTGCCAGCGCACCCCCACACCCGCGCCGGTTTTAATATCGCTTTTACGGATATCATTCACCGCCTCGCCGCTATCAACAAACATCGCACCCCACCATTTTCCGGTGACGTTGTACTGATACTCCAGAGAGCCGGTCGCCAGCTTGGATGCTCCCGTCAACTTGCCTTTATCATTTTCCGGCGAGATCGATTTGTACTTATAACCACGAATGCTGCGATCGCCCCCGGCAAAGAAACGCAAGTCTGGAGGAACGCGTTCAAAATCACCGGTTTCAATCCAGCCAAGGTTGCCGCGCATCACAAAGCGATGTTTATTATAAAGAGTACGGATCCAGACGTTCTGTGCCTGGACCACGGAGAAATCAACGTCTGAGCCCCAGGCCGTGTTGGAGTAATCGATCGAATAACGTTGTGAATCCCCCCAGACGGGCATTAACCCACCGCGCGAGCGAGTGCGGCTGATCATGACGCCAGGGTAGAGCAGCATGGTGGTGTTAGTGACGTTTGCCTGCGTAAAGTGGTCAAGACTCCAGCGCAGGTTAATGGCGCGCTGCCATCCGCTGGAGAGATCCCAGTACCGTGACACGGCAAGCGTGGTGGAGTCCTGTTCGGTATCGTTCAAATCGGTGCGTTTAAAGCCGCCCTGTAGCAGGTAATACTGCTCAAGCGGGTTTTTGAGCAGTGGCATTTTATAGCTGAAATCCAGTTGCTGCTCAGGCGCAGAGATACTGGCGCTGGTCGTCAGGCTATGGCCGTAGGCGTTCATCCACGGTTTTTTCCAGGTGGCTTTCACCCGTGGGCCAACGTCCGTCGAATATCCCAGGCCGGTTTCAATGGTGTTCTCGGTGCGTGGCGAAACGACGCCATGCAGCGGTAACACCTTTGTTTTGCGGGCATCATCAAATTCGGGAGCAACGACCACTGAGTTAAACCATCCGGTCGCCGACAGGCGACGGTTTAATTCGGCCAAATCTTTGGACTGGTAGTAATCCCCCTTTTTAAACGGGATCAGGTTTTGCAGATACTCATCGCGGATTTGCGAGCCTTCAAACGTCACATCGCCAAAGCGGTATCGTTCACCGCTGTCATAGTCGATGTCCCAGAAGGCCTGATGCCTGTCCAGCGAAACACCCAACTGGCTTTTATTGAATTGGCTGTCGAAATAGCCCTTGCGCAACGCAACGGTGGTGAGCTCTTTTTTGAAATGATCGTAGTCGCCGTGATCCAGCACCGTACCAATTTTTGGCCGTGTGCTGAGCAGATCCAGATAATCCCGATCGGTGCGCGCACCGCCGCGCAGCACGACATCCGTGCCGCCAATCAATACGGGTTCACCTGGTGAGACACGTGCAACCAGAACCTGCCGTCCCTTTTTCGGCGGCGGACGGAGGTCAAAATCGATGGTGGGCTCGTAGTAGCCCAGCGCTTTCAACCCTTCACGGATTGCGTCATCCACACGCGCACGAAAACGCCGGTCCGGCGTCACCTCGTCACTTTGAATCGTTGACAACTGTGCACGCACGTTTTTTTCCAGCGCCCCGGTTAACCCCTCAACCTGCAAACGGACATTCGCCGCGCTGGCGACTCCGCTTGTCAGCAATAAACTGACCAAACATAACTGGCGGATCTTTGGCACGTTTTCTCCTGAATATCCTTGTTTCCACCCCTGGAAGCAAATGAAGTACCGCTCCGCGGCTCAATACGGCTTAATAGCCCAAAACCCAATCGGTGGGTTGAAAAAGGGTTTAACACCCAAATATTTCTTATGATTAAATCTAGACTCATTCAGCGCATTTATTGTGTTCAATTAAACGCTTCGTGACAACCTTAACCGAAACATCGCAGCCCGGGAGGCCCTACCGTGAGTTTATTCGACAAAAAGCATCTTATCTCTCAATCAGATGCATTACCGGGACGGAACACCCCAATGCCAGTCGCAACATTACACGCCGTTAACGATCATTCGATGACGCATGTCCCGGAGGGGATGGAGATTGCCCTCTTCGCCATGGGCTGTTTCTGGGGCGTTGAACGCCTGTTCTGGCAACTGCCTGGTGTTTACAGCACCGCAGCAGGCTACACCGGGGGCTACACGCCAAATCCAACCTACCGTGAAGTGTGTTCAGGCGAAACGGGTCATGCCGAAGCTGTACGTGTGGTCTACGACCCGTCCGTCATGAGCTATGAGCAACTGCTGCAGGTGTTCTGGGAAAACCATGACCCGGCGCAGGGTATGCGTCAGGGCAACGACCACGGAACCCAGTATCGTTCAGCCATCTACCCGCTCACACCAGAGCAAGATAGCGCCGCCCATGCCAGCCTGGAACGCTTCCAGAATGCGATGCGCGATGCAGGTGACTCGCGTCAGGTCACTACGGAGATTGTCACCGCTACCCCGTTTTACTACGCAGAGGATGACCACCAGCAGTATCTGCATAAAAACCCATATGGCTACTGCGGCATTGGTGGCATAGGCGTATGCCTTCCCCCTCAACTCGCCTGATTATCACTCAGGCCAGGTCAATACGGACATGACCTGGCCTCAAATTTCGACCGATTTCCCGCTAAAATGTGACCTCTGGCAGATTTACATACTCTTACGCTATACTACCCGCTGAAATAATCAGCTCAACGCTACGAGCT
>NZ_WLVC01000032.1:0-59538 GCF_016859735.1 Lelliottia sp. RWM.1
TCCGTAGCTCAGCTGGATAGAGTACTCGGCTACGAACCGAGCGGTCGGAGGTTCGAATCCTCCCGGATGCACCATCTCTTCTTGTTTTTCCTCCCAATGTTCAGTTCTTAATCACTCTCATTGTTATCACTTCGCAATCAGCGACAAAAACCACCATTTACGATAAAGTAACGCTCTGTTAATCGTTTGGCGAGAGCACGATGTACGCACAGTATGACGGTCTGATCTTTGATATGGATGGCACGATCCTGGATACCGAACCCACTCATCGTAAAGCCTGGAATGACGTTCTTGGCCGCTATGGGATGCGCTTCGATTTGCAGGCAATGGTCGCACTGAATGGTTCGCCAACCTGGCGTATCGCACAGGCGGTAATTGAACTGAACCATGCCGATCTCGATCCACACCAGCTCGCGCGTGAAAAAACCGATGCAGTAAAAGCGATGCTGTTGGACACTGTGCGTCCTTTGCCATTAATTGATGTCGTTAAAGCGTGGCATGGGCGTCGCCCGATGGCAGTCGGAACGGGCAGTGAAAGTGCTATCGCAGAAGCGCTGCTCAACCATCTTGGCCTGCGGCACTATTTTTCCGCTGTCGTTGCTGCCGATCATGTTAAAAACCACAAGCCCGCACCCGATACCTTCCTGCTTTGCGCAGAATTAATGGGTGTACCTGCGGCAAAATGCGTTGTGTTTGAGGATGCTGACTTCGGTATTCAGGCCGCTCGTCATGCCGGGATGGATGCTGTGGATGTTCGCTTACTGTGAGTGACGCACTGTCACTTGCTTCATTATTTGCCAGCAGTTTCTTAAGTGCCACGCTCTTACCGGGTAACTCGGAAGTCGTATTGGTGGCGATGCTGTTGTCCAGTGTGAGTCAGCCGTGGTTGCTTGTATTAATAGCAACAATGGGTAATAGCCTTGGAGGGCTGACTAACGTTATTCTTGGGCGTTTCTTTCCGCTGCGCGAGAAATCGCGCTGGCAGGAAAAAGCGGTGGGCTGGCTAAAACGTTATGGCGCTGCCACGCTGTTATTAAGCTGGGTACCTGTAATAGGTGATTTGCTGTGTCTGCTGGCGGGATGGATGCGCATCTCGTGGGGACCGGTGCTCTTTTTTTTGTGCCTTGGCAAGGCGTTACGCTATGTGATCGTAGCATGGGTAACACTACAGGGTATGACGTGGTGGCACTAATTGGTGGAATGAATTCACGACCTTCAATCGTCAACCATTACAATTATGCTGAGTAACATTAATTTGACAGGCGGGAGGTCAACTTGATCCCGGACGTATCACAGGCGCTGGCCTGGCTGGAAAACCACCCTCAGGCTCTGAAGGGTATTCAGCGTGGTCTTGAGCGAGAAACGCTGCGTGTTAATGCGGATGGCAGTTTAGCAACTACGGGCCATCCTCAGGCGTTAGGCTCGGCGTTGACACATAAATGGATCACCACCGATTTTGCAGAAGCACTACTGGAGTTCATTACTCCTGTTGATGGTGATATCGATCATATGCTGACGCTGTTGCGTGATGTTCATCGCTTTACCGCCCGTAATTTGGGTGATGAGCGTATGTGGCCGCTCAGCATGCCATGCTATATCGAACAAGGTCAGGATATTGAGCTGGCACAGTACGGTACATCTAACGTTGGCCGTCTGAAAACGCTCTATCGCGAAGGTCTGAAAAACCGCTATGGGGCGTTAATGCAGACTATTTCAGGTGTGCATTACAACTTCTCGTTGCCGATGGCGTTCTGGCAAGCGAAATGCGGTGAAACTGATAAAGAGGCGATTTCAGCGGGTTACTTCCGCCTGATCCGCAACTATTACCGTTTCGGCTGGGTTATTCCTTATTTGTTTGGTGCTTCCCCCGCAATCTGTTCCTCGTTCTTGCAGGGAAAACCCACCACATTGCCGTTTGAGAAAACCGATGGTGGGATGTATTACCTGCCGTATGCGACGTCTTTGCGTCTGAGCGATCTTGGTTATACCAATAAGTCGCAAAGCAATCTCGGTATTACGTTTAACGAATTGCATGAATATGTGGCAGGATTGAAGCGCGCGATCAAAACGCCGTCGGAAGAGTACGAAAAAATCGGCCTCGAAAAAGACGGTAAGCGCCTGCAAATCAACAGTAATGTGCTGCAGATTGAAAACGAACTGTATGCGCCAATCCGCCCGAAACGCGTTACGCGCAGCGGTGAAACACCGTCGGATGCGTTGCAGCGTGGCGGTATTGAGTATATTGAAGTGCGCTCACTGGACATCAACCCGTTCTCACCGATTGGCGTTGATGAGCAGCAAGTTCGCTTCCTCGATCTGTTTATGGTCTGGTGCGTGCTGGCTGATGCGCCTGAAATGAGTGCGGATGAATTGCTTTGTACCCGTACTAACTGGAATCGCGTGATTCTGGAAGGGCGCAAACCGGGCCTGACGCTGGGCATTGGCTGTGAAACAGCGCAGTTCCCATTGCCAAAAGTGGGTAAAGACCTGTTCCGTGACCTGAAACGTGTCGCTCAGACAATGGATAGCGTGTACGGTGGAGAGGAATATCAGAATGTGTGCGACCAACTGGTGGCATGCTTTGATAATCCTGAACTGACGTTTTCAGCACGTATCCTGCGCTCTATGATTGATGAAGGCATTGGCGGCACAGGGCGTTCGCTTGCGGCGGAGTACCGTGACATGTTGCGTGAAGAGCCATTAGAGATCCTCAGTGAAGCGGATTTCATTGCTGAACGAGAGGCTTCAGTGGCGCGTCAGAAAGAGGTGGAAGCGGCAGATACCGAGCCGTTTGATGTCTATCTGGCGAAGCACGCCTGACAGAAAAGAAAAAGGCCACATCGCTGTGGCCAAAATATACATCTCTGAAGAACAGGGATGATGATAACAAATGCGCGTCTTTCATATACTCAGACGCGCATTGTGAAGAAGAGTTCAGTTTATTTTAAAAAAAATCACTATCGGAGGTGACGTATGCCGTTATTAGATAGCTTTACCGTCGACCATACCCGTATGGAAGCACCTGCTGTACGCGTTGCGAAGACCATGCATACCCCGCACGGCGACACTATCACCGTTTTTGACCTGCGCTTCTGTGTGCCAAACAAAGAAGTGATGCCAGAAAAAGGTATCCACACTCTGGAACACCTGTTTGCTGGTTTTATGCGCGACCACCTGAATGGCAAAGGCGTCGAGATTATTGACATCTCCCCGATGGGCTGCCGTACTGGTTTCTACATGAGCCTGATTGGTCAGCCTGATGAGACGCGCGTCGCGGATGCCTGGAAAGCGGCGATGGCCGACGTGCTGAAAGTCAAAGAGCAGAATCAGATCCCTGAGCTGAACGTATATCAGTGCGGGACTTACCAGATGCACTCTCTGCAAGAAGCGCAGGATATCGCGCGTCATATCATTGAGCATGATGTTCGTGTGAACAGCAACGAAGAGCTGGCTCTGCCGAAAGAAAAACTGCAAGAACTGCACATCTAGTGCAACCTTACCCTTTCCCGTGAGGGAGAGGGTAATTTAACGCCCATGACCACGACCTCAACGTTCTCCTTTACCCACCGTCCCCTGATCCCTTTTGCCCATGATTATCTCCATGGCGATAGTGAACCCTGGCATCAGCACGATTGCGCGCAATTGCTGCACAGCCTTAGCGGTGTGGTTCGGGTCGATACCGTCAAGGGATGTTGGGTGGTTCCGCCTGGTCGTGGTGTTTGGTTGCCGGCGGGAACACAGCACTCCCTTCGTATCACTGGGCAGGTTGCCGCCCGTACGTTATTTATTGATTCACTTGCACGAGCGGATCTCCCCGCATCCTGTCAGATCGTTCAGATCTCCCCATTGCTGCGTGAACTGATCCTCGCCTCGCTGACGCTTCCTGAATCCTATCAGCCAGGCAGTCGTGATGAGCGCGTGTATGAGTTGATCCTCGATGAAATTCGTACGATGCCAGTGTTGCCGTTTCACCTGCCGGAGCCGGAAAGTGGGCCACTGCGCTCTCTTTGCCAGCAGATCCGTCAGACGCCGGGGGAAGGCTGGAACAGCGCGCAAGCTGCGAGCCTCACCAGCATGAGTGAACGCACTCTTAACCGCCGTTTTCAGCAGCAAACCGGGTTGAGCTATGGCGAGTGGGTGCGACGCGCGCGGTTGATGGAATCGCTACTCCGGCTGGCACAGGGCCAGCCTGTGTTACGCGTCGCGCTGGATTTAGGCTACGGTAGCCATAGTGCGTTTACGGCGATGTTCCGCCGGGTGATGGGAATATCACCCAGCGACTATTTTAAAGATACTTAACTCAGCGCGTTGAACAGTGCCTGAAGGGAGGCGCGCGCCACGTCACTGTCGATTCCGACCCCCCAGCGGCTGCTCCCATCCTGAAACAAACAACGGATATATGCGACCGATCGGCTGTCGCTACGTTCGCCTAACGAATGTTCGTGGTAATCCTTAATCACAAACGGTGCATCAAGCCATCGGCTCAGGCCATTTGCCGCTGCGGATAACAGCCCATTCCCCTGACCTTCAAGGTGGCGAGTACCTCCGCGGGTGGCAACGCTTGCCGTCAGTCGTAACTGGCCGTCATGCTGGCTTTCGCTGCGGTAGGTCTGTAACCCAAAGCGCGGTTCGGCAACCAGGCCATAGCGGCTGCGGAACAACTGCCACAGTGCATTTTGGGTCATCTCTTTACCGTGTCGATCCGTTTCCTGCTGAACATGCTGGCTAAAATCCTGTTGCAGGGCGCGGGGTAATTTCAGACCATGATTTTGTTCAATGAGCCACGCGCTACCGCTTTTCCCTGACTGGCTATTAACGCGGATCACCGCTTCGTAGGAGCAGCCGATATCCTGCGGATCCACGGGCAGATAAGGCATCTCCCAGCGCTCGCCAGGCTTACGGGCATCAAAACCTTTTTTGATGGCATCCTGATGCGAACCGGAAAATGCGGTATAAGCCAGACGGCCTGCCCACGGATGGCGCGGATGCACGGGCAGCTGGTTACAGCTCTCTACCACTTCGACAATCGCATTCATATCGCTGAAATCAAGACCCGGGCTGATGCCCTGGCTGTAGAGGTTCATTGCCAGCGTGATCAGACAGACATTACCCGTGCGCTCGCCGTTACCAAACAGACACCCTTCCACCCGATCGGCTCCTGCCATAACAGCCAGCTCCGCACTGGCAACGCCTGTACCCCGATCGTTATGCGGATGCACGCTGATGCAGACATCTTTGCGGCGGCTAAAATGGCGGCAAAAATACTCGATCTGATCGGCATACACGTTGGGGGTACTCACTTCCACCGTGGCCGGTAAGTTGATAACCATCGGACGTTCGGCACAGGGTTGCCAGATTTCAGCCACCGCTTCACAAATCTCCAGTGCAAACTCCGGCTCGGTGAAGCAGAAGGTTTCCGGGGAGTATTCGTATTGCCAGTGAGTCAGTGGGTTCTCTTCGCAGAACTTGCGGATAAGACGTGTGGCGTTTGTCGCCAGCGCAATAATTTCTGTCTTCTCCATCCCAAACACCAGGCGGCGGAACAGGGGAGCCGTCGCGTTATACAGGTGGATGGTGGCGTGTTTGGCCCCTTGCAGTGATTCAAAGGTACGCAGTATCAGGTCTTCCCGCGCCTGGGTTAATACCTGGAGAGTAACGTCGTCAGGAATGCGGTTTTCGTCAATCAACTGACGGACAAAGTTAAAATCAGTCTGTGAGGCGGAAGGGAAAGCCACCTCGATCTCTTTGAACTGACAGCGCAGCAACAGATCCCAGAATTGCAGCTTGCGGGTACTGTCCATCGGTTCGGCCAGTGCCTGATTGCCATCGCGTAAATCGGTGGACAGCCAGCGAGGCGCATGAGCGATCCGTTGTTCGGGCCAGCGACGGTCGGGCAGAGAAATGGGGGGGTAGGGCTGATATTTTTGTGCGGGATTGTTCAGCATGATGCGCTCCTGTTGTCTTTTCACTATCGTGAAGCGATTTCAGGAGCGCTGCTTTATCAAAACTGACAGAGGCTGTCGCAAAACGGACAACCTTGTCCATGCTATCGGTTAGTGCGCACCACCGCCGCCACCGCCAGCACCAAACGGTGGTTTGGCAAACCATACCAGGCCCAGCAGGATGATAAAGATCCCTGCCGACATCCAGAAAATCTCGTTAGCGGAGATAATCAGTCCCTGGTTCGTGATCTGCTGGGCAATCCAGCCGGATGCTTGCTGTTCTGTCATCCCCATCCCTTCAAGCTGGCTATACATCTGCTGAGCATTCGGGTTAAAGGGGTTCACCGCCTCAGTGAGCTGCGCATGGTGCATCGATTCACGGTTAGTCCACATGGTGGTGGTGATCGACGTCCCGATGGAGCCTGCCAGGGTACGGGTGAAGTTCGACAGGCTCGATGCAGCCGCCATTCTCTCTGGCGGTAATCCAGAGAGCGTGATGGTGGTCAGAGGCATAAAGAAGCACGCCACGGCAAAGCCCTGGATAAACTGTGGCCACGCTGAAGCACCAAAGTCCATCCCCGGCTCGAACGTATACGCACGCCAGTAAAAGCACACCGCATACATAATGAAGCTGAACGTCACCAGCCGACGCATATCGAGTTTATGGGCGAAACGACCGATAATCGGCGACAGCAGGACTGGAATCAAGCCAACTGGCGCAGAGGCCAAACCTGCCCAGGTTGCGGTGTAGCCGTATACCTCCTGCAACAGCTGCGGCAACAGAACTATCGCACCGAAGTAGAGCATATAGGCAAGGCTGATACACAAGCAGCCTATGGTGAAGTTTCGCGACTTAAAGAGCGACAGGTCGACTATCGGATTATCGTCAGTCAGTTCCCAGACAATCAGGAAGCTGAGCGATACCACCGCGACTATTGTCAGGACGATGATCTCTTTCGAGGCAAACCAGTCCAGCTCTTTACCCTGATCGAGCATCACCTGGAGGCTACCGATACCGAGGATCAATAACGCCAATCCAACGCCATCAATGCGCCGTTGCTCCGTTCGCGTTTCTCTGCCACGCAGTGACTGCAACGTCAGCATGACCACGAGCGCACCAATCGGTACGTTGATGAAGAAGATCCAGCCCCAGTGATAGTTATCGCTAATATAGCCGCCTAAGATAGGTCCACAAATCGGCGCGACAATCACGGTCATTGACCACAGCGCCAGCGCGATAGAGCGTTTAGCGGGTGGATAGTTGTTCAGCAGCAAACTCTGTGACAGTGGAATCAACGGTCCGGCAACAATACCCTGAATGACGCGGAAGAAAATCAGCATTGTCAGGCTGGTGGACATCCCACACGCCCAGGAGGCAATCACAAACGCCACGGTTGACCAGAGGAACAGCTTCACTTCCCCGACGCGCTTTGCCAGCCAGCCTGTGATCGGAATGGAGATCGCATTCGCCACGCCGAATGAGGTGATCACCCATGTCCCCTGGCTCAGTGATGAGCCAAGGTTCCCGGCGATGGTTGGGATCGCCACGTTTGCGATGGTGGAGTCCAGCACCTGCATAAATGTCGCCAGTGAAAGCGCGATGGTCATAATGACCAGTTGCGCGCCCTCCAGCGCTTTTTGCGGTTTTTGCGGTTGCATAACGCTCACCTTCGGATTAACCGGCGTTTGCCTTCACGATGTCATCGATCAGTTTATTGACCGGATCGAGGCTAATTTCACGGGCGTTGCTCTCATAAGCCGGGCTACTGCGTACCTGGCTTGCCAGGATCTGGCCATCGCGGTTGGCGGTATCCACCGTGACCAGTGTAGATAAGCCGATGCGCAATGGGTGGTCGGCAAGCTGTTTCGGATCCAGCTCAATACGTACGGGTAAACGCTGAACCACTTTGATCCAGTTACCCGTGGCGTTTTGTGCTGGCAACAGAGAAAACGCGCTGCCTGTGCCCATATCAAGACCGACCACTTTACCCGTGTACTTCACATCGTCACCATAGATGTCGCTGATCACAGTCGCGCTCTGGCCAATACGCATGTGGGCAAGCTGGGTCTCTTTGAAGTTAGCATCCACCCACAAATTGTTGGCCGGAACAACCGCCATCAGTGGTGTCGTTGGGCTAATTTGCGCACCTGGCTGGACGGAGCGGCGCGAGACGTAACCCGTCATCGGGCTCACAATCTTCGTACGTTGTAGCGCCAGCCAGGCGTTACGTACTTCGGTTGCCGCCTGTTTTACGGCAGGCTGGCTTTCCAGATTAGTCCCCAACACCATCGCCTGGTTAGCGTTGTATTGTTGGATCGCCACATCAAGCTGTGCCTGTGCGCTGGCGACAGCATCGCGGGCGTGTTGCAGCTCTTCACGACCAATCAGGTTGGCGGTTCCGAGTGGGACACGACGATTCAGGTCGCTTTGTGCCTGCGCCAGTGCGGTTTTCTGCACATCGATGCTGGCCTGAAGCTGTTTGCTGTTAATCATTAACTGACGGGTCTGACGAACGCTGGACGCCAGTTCCGTCTGCGCTTTTTCAAACGCCTGTTGGGCATCGGTCGGATCGAGCGTGACCAGAACATCCCCTTTTTGCACAAAGTCGGTATTGTCAGCCCAGACTTTCGTCACGCTGCCCGACACCTGCGCCATAATCTGCACCTGGTTCCCTGCCACGTATGCATCATCTGTTTCTTCAGCATGACGCAAGACTAAAAACCAATAGATCCCATATGCCACAGCAATAATAATAAAGAGCAAGGTCAGCAGAAGAAGGATGCTCTTGCGTTTACCCTTCCTGGTGGCCGGTTGCTGCGGGGTTGTGTTCTCCGCATTTGCGCTCATTGTTGTTCTCCACGATCTTCTTATTTTCACATCGGCTGAGCCGACCTGTTGTCAGAAAGGCCAGCAGTGTGACGTGCTGGCCTGTCAGTTTTCTTATAAATCTGGATATTCGAGCGTGTCGTCGCGTTAGCGCAGTGCCTCGAGAATAGCACCGTCTTCATCCATCTGGTCCAGACGGGTGAGAAGCTTGCGAGTGATGTGCTCAAGTTGGTCGCGTTCGGTGGTGCTAAGCGCGGACCAGAGTTGATGCAGACAGTTGTGCTGAGGTGGCAGCACCTCACGCAGGAATTCGTGACCTTTGTCGGTCAGTTGCAAATGCAAGCAACGGCGGTCGTTGTCGCTTTCACGGCGCTCGATCCAGCCGCGTTTTTCCAGTTCATCAGCGATACGGGTTGCATTGGTGCGGGATGAACCCAGCGCGCAACTCAGTTCAGAAGGCTGAATACTGTGATCTTCCTGAGACTCCAGCGTAATCAACGCCATAAACAACGTCTCGTTAATCCCTTGAGCTTTCAGCATTTTATTGCGATTTTCCAGCAGTTTACCTTGCATGTGCATGCACAGGCGGGTCAACAGGATTTCCTGATACGGGAACTCCTCATGACGACTGGCGCGGAATTTAAGCATTTGTTCAATGGGCGTAAACGAACTATCCATTTGGGCATAACCTCATTAATTACAGCCGATATAGTAACGATAGTGACAAATAATGTAAATGAATTATTTGTGCGGTTATATCCGCCAAACGTATGTCACGATCAGAAAGCGCCGGGCGAATCCGTGACCCGGTGAGCACAAAAAGGGGAGGGCAGACGCCCTGAGAAGACGGGGTGCGAGGACTGGGATCAGCCAACGGGTCTGAGCTATTCATGATGTTTGTGAATATGTCACCCACATTAAAATTTCTGGGATAAATGATTACGCTAACCTTAACAGACTGGGGGGCTCCTTAACACCCTAAGAAGCCCCAAAGCGATGTAAAGCTTACTGAATCGCCTCCTGGCGATGATACCCGCGCCACCAGACCAGCAGATTCAACGCAGCAACAATCGTCCCGGCGGCACAAACGCCACTCCAGCCTGAATGTTGCCATGCCGATGCTGAAATCAATGAACCAGCCGCACCACCGATAAAATAGCTGGTCATATACCCGGCCGTTAGACGGTTTCTCGCCTCAGGTTTCACGCGGTAAATCACGGTCTGATTGGTGATATGCACGCCCTGCACGGTGAGGTCGAGTACCAGGATCCCGACAATCAGTGCCAGTACCGAGGTATGCCCATACCAGATAGCCCCCCACGAAAGCAGGAGTAAAACCAGACCCGAGGTCGTCGTCAGGTGCGATTTCCCTTTATCGGCGAACCCGCCCGCCGGGCGCGCACCCAGTGCACCGGCAGCACCGGCGAGGCCAAACAGACCAATAACGCCTTCGGAGTAGTTGAAGGGCGGAGAGGCTAGCAGGAAGGCCATCGATGTCCACAAAATACTGAAGTTGGCGAAGGTGAAACACCCCAGCAATGCGCGTGTACGCAGCAGTTTATCTTGTGTAAATAAGCTGAACACGGAGCCGAGAAGCTGAGGGTAGTTGAGATGGTTCTCCTGCTTCACTTTCGGCAAGCCGCGCCAAAGCGCCAGCGCCATGATGACCATCAGTACGCTTGCCACCCAATAGACGGTGCGCCAGCCGCCCAGGCTGGCAAGTAACCCAGCGACGGTACGAGCCAGTAAGATCCCCAGAAGCAGGCCGCTCATGATTGTGCCTACAACTTTTCCGCGCTTTTCTGGTGCGGCGAGCGTTGCCGCCAGGGGAACCAGGATCTGGGCCACGACGGAGAACAGCCCTGTCAGCGCAGTCCCGATAATCATCATTGTCAGGGACTGACTGCTGGCGGTAATCAGCATGCCGCCAGCAGCCAGTAGCGTCATAGAGACAATCAACATTCGACGCTCAAACATATCGCCCAGTGGGACGAGGAAAAGCAGGCCAGCGGCGTACCCCAGTTGAGCGGCGGTGACGATAAAACCGGCTGAACTGGCTGACAGCGAAAAGGCGTTCGCAATGGTGTCCAGAAGAGGCTGCGCGTAATAGTTACTGGCAACTGCAAGGCCCGTTGCCACGGACATTAACAGGATCAGCGGCGGGCTAAGTTCGTGAGAAGTGTTTGTCATTAGATTCAGGAATCATTAGTTGAGTGATTATTTTTCCGGAAATCAATAATAACGAATGATTGTGAATGTTGGGGGATTGTTACGTGGTGGATTGTGCGGTTTAAATTCCCTCTCCCGGTGGGAGAGGGAATAAGGGCGATTACTTCTGTGCGTCCAGTGCGGCTTTCACCCAACCATCAAATTGCTGCTGGTGGGCTTTGATCCAGCCGTCAACATGGCCATTGATGTCGGCTTCTGAGGATTTACCTTCATGCATCATGGCGTTCTGGGCGTTGATATCCGCCAGTGGCAGTTTCATCACCGAGAACAGTTTCGCCGCCGCCGGGTTTTTCTCTGCCCAGGCTTTGTTCGCCACGATATGCATCGTATTGACCGGGAAACCATAGTTCATGCCATTGGCCAGTTTGGTGTCGATATCTTTCTGTTCACCAGGCAGCGAAGAGAACGGAACTTGCAGCCACACCACATCTTTCCCTGGCTTCAGCACGTCACTCACCCAGTACGGTGTCCAGGTGTAATAGATAACCGGTTTGCCTTCTTTAAAGCGGGCGATAGTGTCCGCCATCATCGCGGAGTAGTTACCGTGGCTCACGTCCACCGTTTTTGCCAGGTCGTAGGCTTTATTCTGGTGGTTAATCACCGCTTCACAGCCCCATCCCGGTGAACAACCCATCATGTCGGCTTTACCGTCACCATTGGTATCGAACAGTTTGGCGATTCTGGGATCTTTCAACTGCTCAATATTAGTGATGTGGTACTGGTCAGCGGTTTTCTTGTCGATCAGATAACCCTGTGCAGCGCCGCTCACGAAAGTGCCTTCGCGATAAAACTTCTTGTCGCCACCGGCTGCTGCATACATATCATCATGCAGCGGCTGCCAGTTCACGGCGGTAAAGGTGGCATCACCGGAAGCAATCGAGGTGTAGCCCACGTTGTAATCCACTTCACTTGGCGTGTTGACCGTATAGCCCAGTTTTTCCAGTGCGCGGCTGACGATCAGCGTCTGGAAGGTCTCTTCGGAAATGGTGCTCTGGACCGGTTGAACGGTCACGCCTTTGCCAGGCAAGTCGGCAGCAAATGTGCTGGTAGAGACAAGGGTGGCAAACGCTGTGGCAAAAAGTACGCTATGTCGCATCGTTGTTCCTTATTTTATGAATGTACCCGTCATAGTTCACGTTGCAGATGTGTTGGCGACAATCGCTCACCCCAGTCACACCGTTTTCGATGCTTGTGGGGATTCGCTCGCTTGCCGCCTTCCTGCAACCCGAATTATTTAGAGCAGAGGCGGGTAATCAACCCGACGGGGCCGGTGGTGTACCAGCGACGGTTGCCGCGACTGCGTGAGTCACGACCGACAGCCTGCGTCAGGCGGTCAAGAATAATGGCGAGGATCACGATCCCTACGCCACCTACGGTGGCCAGCCCCATATCGAGACGACCAATACCGCGCAGTACCATCTGGCCAAGCCCGCCAACGGCGATCATCGAGGCGATCACTACCATGGAGAGGGCAAGCATCAGCGTCTGATTAACGCCCGCCATAATGGTGGGCATGGCCAGTGGTAACTGAACTTTAAACAACATCTGACGCGGGCTTGCGCCGAATGAGCGTGAAGCTTCAATGAGATCTGCCGGAACCTGGTTGATCCCCAGAATGGTCAGACGAACAATCGGTGGCAGGGCAAAGATAATGGTCACGACCACGCCCGGTACGTTACCGATACCGAATAGCATGACAATCGGAACCAGGTAGACAAACGCCGGGGTGGTCTGCATGGCGTCCAGCAGCGGTCGAATGATCTTCGCCGCTCGTGGACTTCTCGCCAGCCAGATACCCAGCGGCAAGCCGATCACCACGCAGAACAGCAGGGCGGTGAGTACCAGCGCCAGCGTGATCATCGCCTGCGACCATGCACCGATTGCACCGATCGCAATCAGGGACACCAGCGTGGCGATACCCATTCCAGCGCTACCAAACTGCCAGGCAATCAGGGCAAACAGGATGATGGCAACGGGAGCTGGCATACCCAGCATCAACTGCTGGAAACCGTTCAGGATGTAATCCACGGGTACGCGAATACCCTGGAACACCGGGCGGAAGTGTGTCACTACCCAGTCAATCCCTTCTGTGACCCAGCTATCCAGTGGGATCAGCGTTTTATGGAACGGGTCCATAATGTTGAAATGTTCAGGCGCTGGCGCGGGTGCGCTATTGAGCCAGTCGGCCGCTCCGCCATCGGTTGGTGCTGGGGCAGAACTTCCCCATGCATCAGCAGATTGTGCAGCGCTGTCCGCTGCCTCTGTGGTTCCCCACGGATTAGATTGATCAGCCATTGTTTGCCCCCTCGCGATCTAAAGCTTTCAGCAGCATCCCTTTTGAGATGATGCCAACGTACTGTTGCTCTTCCCCAATAACCGGAACGGCACAAGGCGCCTGGCCTACATGGGAGAGCAGTTCGCTGAGCGGCGTTTCGGCGTCTACGGCAAGCGGAGAGTCGATAAGCGCCGCATCAATTCCCTGGCTTTCGCTAAGCGCATTTTTCAGGGACTCGATGGAGACAATGCCGACAAATTTGTTGCCGCGTTCGATGACATAGCCAAACTCACGATCTTCGTCCTGCAATACTTTCAGTGCAGATCGCGGGCCAAAGCCAGGGGTTTTGCGGATAATGCCGTTCGGGCTGCGGCGGGCAATATCTTTGGCACTAAATACCTGACTAATATCCACGCCACGGAAGAAGGTTCGAACATAATCATTCGCCGGGTTATTCAGAATTTCATCCGGTGTACCAACCTGTACGACTTCGCCATTTTGCATAATGGCAATTCTGTCGCCAATACGCATCGCTTCATCGAGATCGTGGGAAATAAATACAATAGTACGTTGATGTTTGGCTTGCAGTTTTACCAGTTCATCCTGCATCTCTGTACGAATTAATGGATCGAGCGCCGAGAACGCCTCATCCATTAATAATATGTCGGGATTAATTGCCAATGCACGAGCCAGACCGACGCGCTGTCGCATCCCTCCGGAAAGTTCATCCGGATATCCGTGGGCATAATTCTCCAGCCCAACCTGACGTAATGCATCCAGGGCTTTTTCATGGCGTTCTTGTGCCGCAACGCCCGCTAATTCCATGCCAAAGGCGGTATTTTCCAGTACCGTCATATGTGGCATTAGCGCGAATGACTGAAACACCATCGCAATCTTTTTTCTGCGCACCTCACGGAGCTCGGCATCAGATATTTTTGCAATATCAATACCGTCAATCAGTACTTGCCCGCGGGTGGGTTCAATCAGGCGATTGAGAAGGCGAACCATAGTGGATTTACCCGAACCGGATAACCCCATGATGACGAAAATCTCGCCTTCTTCAATGGCCAGACTGGCGTCTTTAACGCCAAGCGATAGCCCTGTTTTTTCCAGAATTTGCTCTTTTGAAAGTCCTTTTTCAATATATTTGAACGCTCGCTGTGGATGCTCGCCAAATACTTTATAGAGATTTTTAACTTCTAATTTAATTGCCATGCAATAGAGTCTGTCCTGTTATTTATTGTGTCGATATGATTTCCATTCGGAATAATTACCTGACAATACCCTAACATACTGAGAATCTGAGACAACCCTCAATCCTCTTATGGCATGAATTTTGCCGAAGGTCATGTTGCTGAATTTCCCATGAGCAAAGGGCTGAGCGGGTGTTGAATTTTTCTGAGATTTTTGTTGCGCGGTCAGGAAATTTCACCTGAATCGCAATGATTCAGGTGAATATGATAGTAGAATGACAGTGTAGTTGATGTGGAAATATTTGACCGGGGATTATGTGAGATATATTTAATTAACGGATGATATTTTTACCTCTCACCCCAACCTTCTCCCCGCAGAGGAGAGGACAGGGCTAGGGGGTTAAAAATCCCAATCCTCATCCTCAGTCTCCACCGCTTTTCCCATCACATAAGATGAACCTGAACCGGAGAAGAAATCGTGATTTTCGTCAGCGTTGGGGGACAGGGCGGCCAGTATTGCCGGGTTCACTTCGGCCATTTCCGGCGGGAATAGCGCCTCGTAACCCAGGTTCATCAGGGCTTTGTTGGCGTTGTAGCAGAGGAAGGCTTTAACATCCTCTTCCCAGCTGGTTCCGGCATAAAGCGATTCGGTATAACGCAGTTCGTTATCATAGAGATCCATCAGCAAATCCAGTGCAAAACCTTTTAGCGTTTCACGTTTTTCTTCGCTTATTTTCTCCAGCTCTTTCTGATATTTGTAGCCAATATAATAGCCGTGAACCGCTTCATCACGAATGATCAGGCGAATCAAATCGGCCGTGTTGGTCAGTTTGCCACGGCTCGACCAGTACATTGGCAACCAGAAGCCAGAATAGAAAAGGAAGGATTCCAGAAACACGCTGGCAATTTTCTTTTTCAGCGGCTCGTCAGCCTGATAATACTCCAGTACCAGCTGCGCTTTACGCTGCAACGATTCGCACTCTTCACTCCAGCTATATGCCGCATCAACATCTTTGGTCTGGCACAATGTGGAGAAAATCGAGCTGTAAGAGCGGGCGTGCACCGCTTCCATAAAACTGATGTTCGACATCACGGCTTCTTCGTGCGGCGTGAGCGAATCCGCCATCAGCGCGGGAGCGCCGACGGTATTCTGAATGGTGTCCAGCAATGTCAGCCCGGTGAAAACACGGATTGTTAGCTGTTGCTCGGCGTCGCTTAACGTTTGCCAGGCCGGAATATCGTTGGACAGCGGGACTTTTTCCGGCAGCCAGAAATTACTGGTCAGACGATTCCAGACCTCCAGGTCTTTATCGTCCTGGATCTTATTCCAGTTAACGGCAGATACGCGTGACAGTTTCATCCTTTCTCCTTACAGCGCGCAGGACACGCAGCCTTCGATTTCAGTACCTTCCAGCGCAAGCTGGCGCAGGCGAATGTAGTACAGCGTTTTGATACCTTTTTTCCAGGCATAGATTTGCGCCTTGTTGATATCGCGCGTGGTGGCGGTATCCGGGAAGAAGAGCGTCAACGACAGCCCCTGATCCACATGTCTTGTGGCTTGTGCATAGGTATCAATGATTTTTTCCGGGCCGATTTCGTAGGCATCCTGATACAGCGCCAGGTTCTCGTTAGTCATAAATGGGGCAGGGTAGTAAACGCGGCCGGTTTTACCCTCCTTGCGGATCTCAATTTTCGACACTATCGGGTGAATGCTTGATGTGGCGTGGTTGATATACGAGATCGACCCCGTCGGCGGTACGGCTTGCAGGTTCTGGTTATAAATGCCATAACGCATCACGTCATCGCGCAGTTGTTGCCACATATCGCGGGTCGGGAGGGTTATTCCTGCATGGGCAAACAGCGCCCGGACCTTCTCTGTTTTCGGCTGCCAGTCATTTTCCAGGTACTGGCTGAAATATTCACCACTGGCATAGCGTGACTGCTCAAAACCGACAAAACGCTGGTTGCGCTCTCGCGCCAGCTTCATTGAGGTATTCAGGGCATGCCAGGTAATGGTGTAAAAATAGAGGTTGGTGAAATCCAGCCCTTCCGGGCTGCCATAGGCAATACCTTCGCGGGCCAGATAGCCATGCAGGTTCATCTGTCCCAGTCCGATGGCGTGTGAGGTGGCATTGCCCGCTTCAATCGACGGCACGCTGCGGATATGGCTCATGTCAGAGACTGCTGTCAGCCCACGAATGGCGGTTTCTACCGTGCGGCCAAAATCGGGTGAATCCATTGTATGGGCGATGTTCAGCGAACCGAGGTTACAGGAGATATCTTTGCCGATGTCCGCGTAATCGAGGTTCTCGTCAAAGGTCGACGCGCTGTTGACCTGCAAAATCTCCGAGCACAGGTTGCTCATATTGATACGCCCGGCAATCGGGTTGGCGCGATTTACCGTATCTTCATACATGATGTACGGGTAGCCAGATTCAAACTGGATCTCGGCAAGCGTCTGGAAGAAATCACGGGCGTTGATATATTTTTTGCGGATACGATCATCAGCAACCAGCTCGTCATACAGCTCGCTAATCGCCACATCGCCGAACGGTTTACCGTAAATGCGCTCAATATCGTAAGGTGAGAACAGCGCCATCCCGGCATTTTCTTTCGCCAACGCAAACGTAATATCCGGGATCACCACACCAAGCGACAGCGTTTTGATGCGGATTTTTTCGTCGGCATTTTCGCGTTTGGTGTCCAGAAAACGAAGGATATCCGGGTGATGTGCATGCAGATAGACCGCGCCTGCACCCTGACGTGCACCAAGCTGATTGGCATATGAAAAAGCATCTTCCAGCATCTTCATCACCGGGATCACCCCAGAGGACTGGTTTTCGATGCGCTTAATCGGCGCACCCGCTTCACGCAGATTCGAGAGCAAAAATGCCACGCCACCGCCACGTTTAGAAAGCTGCAACGCCGAGTTCACCGCGCGACCAATTGATTCCATATTGTCTTCAATACGAAGCAGGAAACATGATACCAGCTCGCCGCGCTGGGCTTTACCGCAGTTGAGGAAGGTGGGTGTCGCAGGCTGAAAACGCCCACTGAGGATCTCGTTCGTCAGTTGTTGTGCCAGGTGTTCGTCACCCTGCGCCAGCGTCAGCGCGACCATCACGGTACGATCCTCAAAGTGTTCCAGATAGCGTTTCCCGTCGAACGTTTTCAGCGTGTAGCTGGTGTAATATTTCCACGCACCAAGGAAGGTCTGGAAACGAAAACCACTGGCATGCGCGTGCGCGAACAGCTTCACCACGAAGGCGCGGTCATAGCGCGTCAGCACGCGTTCTTCGTAGTAACCTTCAGCGACCAGATAGTCGAGGCGTTGCTCCTGACTGGCAAATGTCATGCTGTTAGGCAAAACATGGGCGGCAAAAAAGGCGTCCACCGCGTCATGATCTTTCCCGAACTGAATACGCCCCTCACGATCGTAGAGGTTAAGCATGGCGTTCAGGGCGTGGTAATCCCCGGTTCCCTGAATTACACGTTCTGCGGTTGTCGTTGCCAAAATTCGTTCACTCCTTTACGCACGTTCTCTACGTCCTGCTGTGCCCCCATCAGTTCAAAACGATAGAGATACGGCACGCCGCATTTTTGAGAGATCACATCCCCGGCGCGGCAAAATGCATCGCCAAAGTTGCGATTGCCTGCCGCGATAACGCCGCGGATCAACGCCCGGTTATGTGGATTATTAAGAAAGCGGATCACCTGGCGAGGTACTGCTCCCGCCGTTCCACCACCGCCATAGCTGGGAACAACCAGAATGTAAGGTTCGTCTACCTGAATACGTTCGCGCTCATTTAGCGGGATCCGTACTGCAGGCAGCCCGACACGTTCAATAAACCGAAGCGTGTTTTCCGAGCTGCTGGAGAAGTAGACCAGGCAACTCATGCACTTGTGACCTGGCTGGAGAGGCGGTTAATCATATCCGGGCGGAAACCTGACCAACTGGTTTCGCCTGCGATAACCACCGGGAGCTGACGAAACCCTTGTGCTCGCAGAGTGTCTGCGGCATCTGGCGCTAAATCCACGTTCACCATCTCAAACTCGACGCCACGGCTTTCCATCGCGCGTTTGGTGGCGTGGCACTGGACACAATCGTTACGAGTGTAAATAGTAATGCGCATGATTCGTATTTCCATTTAAAATGAGAGAGCGGCGCGAATGTTCGCGTCAGATAGCGTGTGTCTTGCTAAAGAGAATACTAGATGTAGTTGAGATAAGTTTCAACCATACAAGATATGGGAAATTTAGGGTGATTGAGCCACGGTGATATCCACAGGGGGGCGTGGCGGGCTGTACGGGTTTTTCAGGTATTCAGACGGAAAAAACCCGATGTCGGGTGAGCATCGGGGAGTTGTTTTTTGCGTGTTGCTGTTTACGTCTTATTACGTCTTACTTTCTCAGGCTGAGCAGAGCGCCTACCACAATACCTACAGCCGCGACCGTCCCGAGTGCACAGAGCGGCCTCTCCCGGACGAAGGTATTTGCGCAGCCGATCGCATCGCAAGCGGCCTGAGTGGGGCGTGAACGTCCATTCATTCGTGCCCGGGTTTCACGCAGCAGAGACTGAGCCTTACGTTTTGCGGCATCTGCTTCGTCCTTCGCATCTGAACCCAGAGACTTCAGTACATCCTCAAGTGTATCCGCTAGTTGACTGACATCATTACGAATATCCTGGGCGTCGTCGTTAATATCGTTTCGGTTCGGTCTGTTAAACATACGATCCTCCATAATTTTGCGTTCCCATTCAGTTTAGCCCAGGATTTTAATATCTGAAGCGAGTCACGACTTATCCGGGCGTTTATGGAATATTCTGAAAGCACTGCTAATGCTGAATACTGTAAGGTTGCCGGGCAGGAAAAGATAACGAGGATTAAATATGTATTTACGACCTGATGAGGTGGCGCGCGTTCTTGAAAAAGCGGGATTTACCGTGGATGCTGTGACACAAAAAGCCTATGGCTATCGCCGCGGTGAGAATTATGTTTACGTTAACCGTGAAGCGCGAATGGGGCGTACGGCTCTCATTATTCATCCTACGCTGAAAGACAGAAGTCTCTCATTTGCTGAACCTGCCTCGGATATTAAAACCTGCGATCATTATCAGCAATTCCCGCTCTATTTAGGCGGAGAAAGGCATGAACATTATGGTATTCCGCACGGTTTCAGCTCTCGCATGGCGCTGGAGCGTTTTCTGAAGGGATTGTTTGGCGAACCGCAGTAAATCTGCGACTGGCATTAGCCAGTCGCACTGCATCATGCTTTGACGTGGTTGTACTGGCTGACCTTGAACAGGCGGCGACAATAGTCGAGAAAATAACCGTAAACCACCCCCATCAACATTGAAACAACGATATTTGAACTTACCGCAGCCGCGATTTGATGCCAGTCAGCACCTACAGTCAGTAAAATCGCTACATAAACGGGAGACTGGAAAGTGACGTACGCCAGAACGTCGGCCAGGTTCTTCATCCAGCCGGATGGGCTGATACGACGGGCAACGCGCATGATGGCGTCGCGGTAAAATCCGTAAGGCCATGCAATAAGGATGTTCACCGGGATGGCAACAAGCCGAGAGGAAAGTGATTGCTCGAAGGACATTCCGGAGAGGAATATTTCGATCAGCATGTTCACAACGGAACAGTAGACAACCATCGCGAATGTATCCGCTACTGCATGGCGCAGGCGAGACTGCGGTGAGAACATGTCTGAACTCCTTGAGAAAAACATAATATCGTTACTCTGCCCGTGGTGATTTAGTGCTTTAGGTTGGATTATTTGACGTGTATAGCGTATCTATCTACATTGAAACTAACAATTAGTGATTAATTTTTATTTAATGGCGTTTTGTCCACAAAATTCTCTAAAATTGATGATTTGCGGCTCAGGTCGTTATTTTCTGTTTTATTGATACTTATATTCTTTTAAATCAATATATTACATTATTTTGCATAGTCTGTTCAGAAGGGGCGTGCTCTTACTCAGCACGTGATTCTTTGTGTTGATTTAAAAATATCCTCTTAGTGATGATTGTTCTTTTTTGTTCGATTAAGTAGTGAAAAATGCTGCAGCGGTGTGTTTTGTTTTATTCATTTATATTGCATGCATATTCACGCCATTAGCAGGAGTGAAACACGTATCACTGGCAGTGCTTCAGAGGGGACGATAGCATCAGGTGTAATAATGTGATGCACTATCAGAAAATGAGAAGGGTATTTAAATTAAATATCTTTTTAAGAATACGTAATAATGTGTAAAAGGAACGATGGGTGGATATTTAAAGGGAAATGAATTATTCTGTCCGTTGATTTTTCGACTTTCCCACAAAGAAAAGGTTTTCAATTAATATGTCTTTGACGTTACAGAATCTTAATAATATCCGCACGCTTCGCGCGCTGGCGCGTGAATTCCCTATTGATGTTCTTGAAGAAATGCTGGAAAAAGTCAGGATCGTTACTGAAGAGAAACGTAATGAACAGGCGGAATTTGAGCAGCAGCGTGCTGAGCAGCAGGATAAAATTAATGCTCTGCTGGAACGCATGAAAGCCGATGGTATTTCACCTTCCGATCTGCTGGGTTCTGAAGTGAACCTCGTGGGTCAGCAAGTGAAAAAACGCAAAATCCGTGAAGCGAAGTACCGTTTTACTGACACTAACGGTGAAGAGAAGACCTGGACGGGTCAGGGCCGTACGCCTAAACCGATTGCCGCTGCACTGGCAAACGGTAAATCACTGGATGATTTTCTGATTTAATCAGAAGATACCGGGCGGAGAAATCCGCCCGGTTGCTTGTCTTTTAGCAGACGCCAAAGTCACCATCTTCGGTATAAAGCGCCACATCTGCTGCTTTCAGTGTGAATTTCTCACCTTGTTCATTGCTGGCCTGTACCGCCACCACGCTATCGCCATTCACTTCGAGCACTTTCAGTTTTGGGCCGCCCATACGCGGTTGCACATAATCGCCGACAGAAAACATCATTACCTCCTGATCATTGTTGTGTTCATCACCTTAGCCCACGCTTGTTGCGGGGTACAGTGCATTCCACCGATTACTGCTAAAGCGTAAACCCACGTGCTGCTTAAGGGGTACGCCGGTTCCACGGCATGACATTAAGCAAGCGTGCCATCCCGCAAAAACCGGTTACACCGGCAAAGAGTAGGCCGGCCCCGACAAATGCGCTCAGTAAGAAAAAAGCCTCTGAAATACTGTAGCCCAGCACCACGCCGCACAAAATTAACAACCCGGCGGCAATTTGCACCTGGCGCATGATCGGCAATGGCTGGGATCGGTCTTCTGCGGTCAACAATCCAGCCTGCTTCCAGCCCTGAATACCGCCTTCCAGGATATATCCCTGCGCCGGGGAGGCTGCCTGGGACAGTAGCGCGGCATTTCCTGACGTGCGAGCGCCAGACTGGCAGTGAAAGATCACTGTTTCGCCTGACTGAGCCGACAGCCCGGCAGGCAGTGTTCCCAGAGGAACGGAATGCGCAGCGGGTATATGTTCTCGCGCATATTCATCGGTATCACGGATATCAATAAGCGCTGCACCTTCAGAGATGAGCACTTTTGCCTGCTGCGGACTGATGACGGGAAGTGACATGACATCTCCTTAGGGACAATAAAGGGTTTTGAGGGTGCTGATTATCTGGTTCACCGCATCGCTTTTGATGAAATAAAGGATGCGTTGTGCATCACGTCTGCTGTCAATAAGCCCTTCATCTCGCATCTTCGCCAGATGCTGGGACGTGGCGGAGGCGCTTAAGCCTGTGGCGCGTGCCAGATCGCCAGCTGAGGTTCCCGGCGTACCGCACAGCATGCACAGGATCAGCAACCGTTTCGGGTTGCTCATCGCTTTCAGAAGGGTTGCGGCCTGTTCTGCACTGGCCTGGAGCTGATCAAGTTCGTTCATTTTATTTTAGCATTTACTTAATTAAGGTGATGCTAAACTAAGGGGGTGTATTAAGCCAGTGTCAAAAGCGTAAAAGAGGGTAAAAAGGCGAAGGGGAAATGGCGCAGCCAGCTAAACTGACTACGCTTAGAGATGGTTCTCTTTTTTACAATCAATTGGTTAGCTTGCACGGAGTATTTATGGGTTTTTGGCGTATCGTTTTTACCATTATTTTGCCGCCGCTTGGCGTGTTGCTCGGTAAAGGATTTGGCTGGGCATTTATCCTGAACATCCTTCTGACATTACTGGGCTATATCCCCGGCCTTATCCACGCCTTCTGGGTGCAAACCCGCGACTAAGTTAGCTCAGTAACCGACCTTATACACCCGCCCGGTTTGCACGCCTTCCACGCTCCGGCGATAGGCCTGGGCCACTGCTGCGGCGGGTACACTTTCAAAACCGGGGAAGAAGCCGTCATACGCTTTGGCGGATTCGGTGAGTACCGTTGGGCTTATCAGGTTGATACGGATCCCTCCGGGCAATTCACAGGCGGCAGCCCGTACAAACCCTTCGAGCGCAGCATTCACCGTTGTGGCATTCACGCCCTGGGCAATAGGTTCATGGGCCACGATACCGCTTATCAGGGTGATGGAGCCGCCTTCGTTCAGGTAGTGCTGTCCGGTCAGTGCCAGGCGCACCTGCCCCAGCAGTTTATCCTGCAAGCCCAGGTTGAAATCGCTGTCTTTCATGGTGGCGAGCGGGCCGAAGAACAGACCACCACTTGCCGAAACAATTGCATCCACCTTGCCAATTTTGTCGAACAGGGCCAGCACGCTTTCCTGAGATGTAATATCGACCCGATGATCGCCCTGTGTACGACCCACGCGGATCACTTCATGATGACGGCTCAACGTTTCCGTTACCGCCCGACCGACTGTACCACTGGCCCCAATAATGACGATTTTCATAGCAGACTCCTTATGTTGTGAGCCTTCATTCTTTAATAAATAAAAAGTCAGATAAACTGGCCTAAAGTTAGAAGATTGCTAACCAGGAGTTTGTAATATGGATAAGTTACGCGGCATGGAGACGTTTATTGCCGTCGTCGAAAGCGGCAGTTTCACTGGTGCAGCGTCACGGCTTGAAATCTCTGCGGTGATGGTGGGGAAATATATCGCTCTGCTGGAATCGCAGCTTGGTACACGTTTGCTCGAACGCAATACCCGTCGCCAAAGCCTGACGGATGCAGGACGGGTCTATTTTGAAGAGGCAAAGCGTGTACTGGAGCAGGTTGCCGTTGCAGAAAGCGCCGTGGAACGGCCCCGCGCGACACCTGCGGGCACGCTTCGTGTGAGTGCGCCAACCTCTTTTGGCGGCTGTGTTGTTGCCCCGCTCACCGCCACCTTTTTGCAGTCTTTTCCTGATGTAAGGGTTGAGCTGGATCTGACCAACCGGCGGGTGGATCTGGTGGATGAAGGTGTCGACCTGGCGATCCGTATTGGTGATATTCATCAGGGCGATCTGGTGGCGAAATACCTTTGCCCGTATCGGATGGTGATTTGCGCCTCGCCTGATTATTTAATGCGTCACGGCACACCACAAACGCCAGCCGAGCTGGTGGATCACCTGTGCCTGTCGCATACGGTCTGGACGGCACGCAACGAATGGCGATTGCCCGGAACAGAAGGGGAGGTGCGCTGGAAACGTGACGCTATTTTACGGTGTAACGATGGTTATGGTTTAAGAACGGCAGCCATTGCCGGAGCGGGTTTGCTGCTACAACCTGAAGTGCTGGTGGCGGAAGAGCTGAAGAACGGTCGTCTGGTGCGCGTGCTGGAGCGTTACACTCCGGCGCCAAGGCCGGTACATCTGCTGTGGCGACAAGATCTACGCCCGTTGCCGAAGTTGACGCAATTTATTGCCCATCTCTTAAAACATACGTCATAAATTCCTCTCCCTGGCAGGGAGAGGAATACCATCAGAAACGGTAGCCCACGCCGACGTTAAAGCCATTAATTGCGCGACCGCCATCCAGATCGGCATGCGTTCCTTCGTAGCCGACATTAATCGCCAGGTCTGGAATTGGGTTGAATTGCACGCCAGCACCATATGCGAACGAGGTCGCTTTCTCAGAAATACTGTCTTTCTGAGTATAGCCATCGCCTGAGTTCACCCATTTGGTATCGCCGTCCGCTTTGGTGCGAGCAACACCGCCTAATGCATACAGAGAAACATATTCGTTAATACGGTATGCCGGGCCAACCAGCAAAGAATAGTATTTTGCTTCGACATGGTTTTTCACCGAGTCGGAATCCACATAATAATTCTCATCGTGATCGCCGCTCATATAGGTGAATGAACCGACCGCGCTCCAGGGCGAATCCCACTCGTAGCGGTACTGAACGTTAACGCCGCGAATATTTTTAAAGTCTTCAACTTTGCTCTGCGCATAGCCAACTGAAACAGTCTGGTTATCCGCCAGAGCAGCGCCGCTTGCCAGACTCGCTGCGATCAATACCGCCAGAGATATTTTATTCATTTCCGTCATCCTTATAGCCATTTTTATAGTGATCATGCTGAATATATCCAGCAAAGATGTCATGGATATTCCATGGCAAATGAAGCGGTTAAATTGTTGTTTTTTTTGATAGATGATGAAATGGGGAATAATCCTAAAGGTCAGATTGTTCCTGGTATTTTCCTCCCCTATATTGGTAGGGGAGGAGGCGGTTTTAATTAGGGCAAAGTCCAGTCGGTTTTTTGAGGGGACCACATGCATCAAAACCGTAAACGTTGTAACCCTTATTTTTCATACAGGTGAAAATGTGCTGCATCCATTGCGATTGTTGCTGTAGCGTTTGATCATCACGCTGGTTATTTAATCCCCAATTTTTATCATCGAGGTTTTCACTGCGACTCACGCCACAATCATACAGATCTTCCTTACGTTGGCGGATATTGGTCCAGCCGGTGGCATCCACTTTTTGGAAAAGCTGAATCCAGGGAACGTATTTGTAGTTCGACGAATCCATATCGGCGACAACGCACCCTGTCAGCAGGCAACATAAAAACAGCAAGCTCTTATTTAGCATCTCAGTTAGGACATAATCCGGTTGGTGCTTTTCGCGGACCACACTCAGAAAAACCATACACTTTATAGCCTTTCTCTTCCATGCAACTGAGTATATTGTCTCGTCTGGTGTTGAATTGTTCCTCGGTTTCTTGTGCCATTTTTCCATTCAGGCTCCAGGAGCCGTTATCAAGATCCGCGTGCGGGTTAACGCCGCAGGCGTACAGATCAGCTTTACGCTGTGACACGTTTGTCAGGCCCGAGGCCTGAGGTTTCTGGAATACCTGGATCCATGGAACGTAATCGTAATTGGATGAATCCATATCGGCGACCACACAGCCCGATAATATAAAGGTACAGGCTATTACGCTCAGCGTTTTCATTGTGTCATGTCCTTTTTAGTGAGTGGCAAAAATAAATTGCAGCAATTCCGGAGAGACAACTTCGCTTAATGCAAAAGGCGCAGCTTGCGGAATCGCAGCATAGGTCCAGACTTCTGCCGCTGTGTTCGTAAAGTCGCTACGTCTGCGGGAGGTATTGCCTGCATCATCATAAAAGCCCGGTAACTGGCCGCCAATGAAATCATGCGTTCCGGCAAAACTTTCGACCGTTGTATCGAAGAAATCACCTTTCAGCGTGCCCGGTTTATAGCTGATATCCCCGAACAGTCCCCCAGCCCCCTGCAACCCACCGGTATAACCGTACAGACCTTTGGCATCTTTGCTGCCCAAAATATCCTTCAGGGTAGGGTTTTCTTTATCGCCTTTATAGCTCACCCTTCCCTGGGCATCATATGCCAGCAGCGGCACGCCATGAGCATCTGTAATATCTTTGCCGTTGGCATCGACTTGCGTTACGCAGCGCGTGTTAGATTTTCCGCAGATGATATCCAGTCCAACCCTGACACCGCCCAGTTTCAGGCCATCGTAAGCACCACTGACAGCCGAAACATTGCTCAGCAACGTTTCATCCGTTCCAACGGCTTTGATTCCGGGGAAGAGGAATGAGTTCTTCGCTGTCTCTTCACGCAGTTTTGTGGCCGCCATGACCAGCGTGCCTTGTGTGATCGCGGCTTCCGGTGATCCGGCAACGATGCCGACCAGCGTCTGCAGTAAGCGGCGCTGGTACTGTAGCTTATAGATCTCTTCAAGGGCGGCATCACGTTTTACGGTATCGCCTGAGACAATGGCCTCCTGGAGTGCTTTTCGTGCTAAAGCCTGTTTGTCATCGATCAGTTCGCCAATCTGGCGATTCGCATTCTCTTTGAAATCGCGCGTCACGCTTACTTGCAGGTTCAGCTCTTTGAACACATCTCCCCGGTCAAAGTTATTCGCAAGCTTGCCGGAGTTCGCGGCGGCGGTTTCGGTGGTGATATCGGTCTTCACACCCTCGACGGCTTGCTGCTGACCGTCCGGCCGGGTGATCGTGATATTGCCTGTGTTGATCCCACTGCGGGTAGTGGAGCTGTCGCTGCCGCTGTCGTGGCCAATCCCGAAGGTGATATTTTTATCCAGCGACGCATAGCCGTCAGCCAACTGTGTTTTGCCATTTTCGTCGGTCACGGTTTTGCTACTCTGTGGTGCGGCATTTTTTCCCAGCCCCATATTAGTGTTCATGCTCATGGAGCCACCAATCCCGAAGCCGTTGCCTTCAAATTCAGCGCTGTTGTGCAGATCGCGCCAGCTTAGCGTGCCGGTGCTGAACTGGTTTTTACCCGCCAACTCCGCGCTCTCGCTGGAGGTGATAAGCCCGCCGATCAGGTCAGTATTGTCTTTTACATTGATGTTGTAGCCATCACTTCCCGCAAAGACGCCGGACTGCTCCTGCACCGAGGCATAATTGGCGTTGACCTTCGACTGGCTATAGTTGCCGGAAGCCGCAAACCCATAGCCCACGGTGACCTGGCCGCCCATGCTTTTCTGCTCGCCTTTATAGGTCATGGTGTCTTGCAGACTTTCGATGTTGAGGTTTTCGGCCGTGATATCGACACCTTTGCCCAGTAGCTGGCCGCCGCGCAGGGTGGTATCGCCGCCACTGATGATGCGGGTCTGGCTTTCCATATCCCCAACGTGGCTGTTGCGCCAGGAGACTTCATCGCCATTGCCGTAACCTTTTCCTTTATTGGCGCCAGCCGTGATCCCAAACGATGCCCCGCCCTGACCGTAACTGACTGCCACACCGGCGTTCCAGCCGCTGGAGTTATCTGTACTGCGGTCGTGGCTCTCCTGTTGCGCGGCAACAATGTTGATGTCGTTATCGGCAAACAGCGTGGTTCCCTGTTTACCGCTGACGTCTGAACCGATGATGTTGATATCTGATTGGTCGCTACCCGTCGCGACCACCACAGCCTGTTTCCCTGCATTGACTTTACTCGCCAGGGCCGTCGTACTGTCATTGGTCTGGGTGTGTGTTTGCTTACTTTCGCCATAGGTTAACGACACGCTGACGTTCTGGGCCACGGATTGCGCCCCGTTCGCCATCACGCCCTGGGCGGCATTCATCATTGTGCTGGCCGCGCGGGCACTGTCCCATGCGGCGTTTGCAGCCGCCAGCATGTTGATTCGATCATCGTTACTTTGCCCGACTTTCTGCGTTGAATTCATCACGCTCTGCAACGCCTGAACCACCGGAATATTTACCGCGAGGGTAAAGCCTTTCTGCTCAACGGTGCGTTTGTACTGGGAAGCGTAAGTATTTTCCGCCGCCTCAATGGTGACGTTTTTCCCCTGAATACCGACGCTACCATTTGGTGAGGCGACGGTACTGCCCGTCTGGCGGTAATCATTGCCTGCCATCAGGACCGTGTCACCTTGCAGGCTTCCCACCATTGTGCCTTGGCCTGCCAGTGCCTGGCTTGCCTGTTCTGTCGTCTCTTTGTGTGAACCGATGGTGAAGCCAATGCCGCCTGAGCTGAGAAGACCAGATTTTTTCTCCTCCTTCAGATGGGTTTCATTGTTGCGACCGCCCATGCTGGTGAGCGTGAGGTCATTACCGGCACGCAGCGCCACGTTACCGGTTCCCACCACGCTACTGCCTGCGACGGTAAGATTATTTCCGGCGGCGATATTCACCGAATCGGCGCTCAGTTCACTGCCCTGAACGGTTTGTCTATCCACGGTATCGCGGGTTTTCGTGGTGGTTTTCGACAACCAGCCGTTACCGCCCACGACTTTATGTCGCTCGTCCAGTTGGCTGTCGTTGAGTACGCCTTCAATGTTCACATCGTGCTTCGCCCCCAGTGCCAGCGCGCCGTCAGATGTCATCGAGGCGCTATGGGCGTTGATATCATTACCCGCCAACACCGTTACGCCGCCGGTTCCGCTGACGGTACTGCCGGTATGATCCACACTGCTCTGTTTCAGCGTGTTATCGGCATCCCAGACCAGGTTATCGCTGCGCGCGGTCGTGACTGTTTCCAGATTCACATCACGCCCGGCGACAAGCTGCGCTTTGCCGTTCTCGCCGCTGGCAATGACCTGCGCACCGGTGAGCGTAATGTCACGGCCGGACTGCAGAGCCAGCTTGCCATCGTCGCCTTGCACGTAAATACCGGAAACGCTGTCGATGGTGGTACGGGCGAAGCTGTTTTCACCGTTCTGGCTCCGGGCGCTGGTGGTGGTGGTGGTGACGTTTATGTCGCGACCGGCGTTTGCCAGAACGCTGTTGGCGCCAACAATTGCGCCCCCAATGTTATTAATATCGGTTCGGGCATTGAGGTTTACGTCTGCCGCCTGAATAGTGCCGGACTGGTTGGTGATGTTGTCCGCATCAAGCTGAAGCACTTTACGTCCGGCAATGGTCCCGCTGTTGAACAGATCGCCGCTGAGCTTCATCGATACGTTGTTCCCGGCAATCAGCGCGCCGGAACCGTCGATATCACCAGGTTTCACTTTGGCATAAACCTGTGGAACGAGGACGGTCTGCATGGAGCCATCCGGCATTTTGACCTGCGTGTTCACAAGCCAGACAATGTCACCGGTCAGTAGCGCCATTTGCTCCGGTGTGAGCGCCACGCCAAGCTTGAGGTTGTACTGCTTGCCAAAGGTGATCCCGGTATCCATCAGCGATTTAAACTGATCTTCATCGTTACTGAAGCCATCAAGATAACGCTGGCCGGTAATGCCAATTACCTGCTCACGGACCAGTCGCTGCTCATAGTAACCATCGCCAAGACGTTTGAGCGTCCCGTCGCCGTCCGTCGTAAAGGCATTTTGCATGTAATCACTGCCGAGCCACTGCCGCTCGTTAGTAAAGCGCGGGTCTGTCTCTACCAGATAAGGGACATCTGATGACGGGTTAACCTTAAACAGGCTGCTGTCCGGCAAGGCCGTGTTGGGGCCAAAAATACGGATCACACCTTCTGCCGGGGTTACTTCAAATTGCTGGCCTGCAGGAGGCGTGACCGGCTCGTTCGGATTCACCGTTTGTTGTGCTTTGGCGTTCACGCCAGCGGCCTGGTCAATCGTCACGCTAGTGCCCTGTAACACCCGCGGGGTAATACTGAGGTTACTGCCTGACACGCTGCCGTTGCTCACCACCTGGCCAGGCTTCAGGGCAATACTCTGGATAGCCGTTGGCGGTGTGTAAGCCGTGGTGCTACGTCCTTGCTCGTCGTCGCCTTTGTGACGAATACGGTAATAGTGCGTCACGCTGCCACTGTCGGTGGTATGGCGTTCACCAGGCACGTCTTCGTTCTTCACGGTTCCTAATTTGTCGATCTGAAGCGTACCGCCCGCAATGACCTGGCTCTTATCGTTAAAGAGCCGATCGCCCGTCAGCGTCATGCTGCCGCCAGAGAGGATCTTCGCCGGGTCGGTCTCTTTGATACGTGTCTCTTCGACAGTGCGAGTGTAGTCGTACTGGTTAAAATTATCGTTCCCGTGACCGGTACGCTCCGGGGTATTGAGGTTACGCAACCCATCGGCGGAATTGCCATCAACCCATACGCCATCGTCGCCCGCTTTCCAGCGGCTGGTCGAGCCGGAGTGCTGATATTCGGTCAGGGGATCCTGGGAAATCATCACCAGTTCGGTGGAGAAGTTATCGTTGATATTGTTGATTTGCGAGGCGGCAATGGTCATGTCCCCCGCAGATTCAATGGTCGAGCTGTGGTTGTTAAGGGCGGTTGCGCGTCCGCTTGCCGCGCCATTTTCATCCAGTAAGCCGCCAATCTGCATCGCACCCGCACTGTAAATCAGCCCATGGCCGACATTGTTGAGCGTCTGGATGCCCAGATCGACGCGTTCGCGCCCGGCGAGGGTCGCCGCTGTGCCATTTTCCGCGAGGTTATTAAAGGTGACGGCGTTAACGCCCACCACATCACCATAAATACGTCCGGTTCCGATGTTGGTTAGCGTGTTGGCATTGATCCGGGTCTGGATCCCGTCAATCAGGCCAGAGTTTCGCACCGTGTCCGTTGTGTTCAGCGTATTGCTTCCGGCATTGATTTCACCGCTGGCAAGGTTGGTGAGATTGGTGCTCTGTACGTCCAGTTTACTGCCCGCCATCAGCTTGCCGCTGTTGGTGATATCGCCTTGCGTTGTGAGGCTCAGGTTGCCGTTGGCGATGGTGCTTCCACTGTTGGTCACGCTGTTGCGACTGTTCAGCGTCATATCCCCCAAAGAGAGAAGCTGGCCGCTGCCGTCGAGAGTATCTGCCTGCACGTTAAGCTTTTCACCGGCCTTCACCGTACCGCCCGCGTTGATAACCTCCAGGTTATCGCCGTGAATATCCAGCGCGCCCGCAGAGGCTAATGCGCCCGTACGGTTGTTGAGTGTGCCGCCGTTATGGATATCCAGGGATGTACTGGCGAGGATGCTGCCGCTCTGGTTATCGAGGGCATCGGTATTGAGGGCGATACTTTGGCCTTCCAGCCCCTGATTGTCACCGAGCGTGTTCTGGTTAACGACATCAAGCGCATTGACGGTCAAATTTTTACCGCTGCGAATCAGCCCGGATACGTTGTCCACCAGGCCTTTGGCGCTGTCGAGCAGGAGATTGCCGACAGTCTGGATCTGCCCGCCACTGTTTTGCAGATTATCGGTATGCAATGTGGCATCGGACTCGCCAATCACGCGTCCACCACTGCGGTTATCAATCTCCGTCGCGGAGATGTCTGCCGCGCTGGTTGCCGCCAGCGTGCCGGCCTGGTTATTCAGGTTATTTGTTGAGAGATTCAGTGCGCCCAGGCTGTTGAGCGTACCGGAGGCGTTATCAAGCGTGCCCGTGGTCATGTTAACGCCGTTCCCCTGGATCACCCCGGAGGCGTTAACTGTCTGACGGACTGCCTCCAGAGAGACGCCTTCAACGGCTGCCAGTTGTCCGGTTGTGTTATTGAGCGAATCTCCGCTAAACGCGAGGCTTGCCCCGGAGAACGTCACCCCGTTGCTGTTATCAAATTCGCTGCCGTTGAGCGTCATTGCACCAACGGATTTTACTGCGCCATCGGCATTGTCCAGCGAAGAGAAGGTCGCCCTTAAGGCATGATTCGCACCAATCTGGCCACGGTTGTTCTTAATGCTGTCACTTCTGAGGCTGAAATCGCCGTCGCTTGCCAGGAAACCTGCCTGGTTATTCAGCCTGCCACTTTCAACCTGGAGTGAACCTTGAGAGAGCAGGGAGCCTGACTGGTTATCCAGTAAGCCATTGCCAAGCGCAATTGTGGCGTTGTTGGCCACAACGACGCCTTGCTGGTTGTTAAGCCCTGCGGCGGTGAGGCGCTGCGATTTTGCCGCTTCAATACGCCCCTGGGTGTTATTGATGGCTTGTTCGCTCTGAATATCGCTATCACCCGCTGCGGCGGAAATCAGCCCCTGCTGGTTATCAAGGGTTCCGGCCAGTCTGGCGGTCAGTGTTCCCGTACCACTCTGGATCAGCTTGCCTTTCTGGTTTGTCAGCTTTTGCGCATTCAGGTTGATGTGATCGGCACTCAACAAACCGTCGTTGTTGTTAATCGCGTTAAGAGTACGGATGTTCAGCTCGCGGGCATTCACTTTCGCGCTTGCCGCGTTCACATCTCCCGCGCCGCCATCAAGGAGAACACGTTTAGCCTGTGTCTGGCCGCCGCTGATATCAATACCCTGAGCGCTGGCGGTAAGATTCCCCCCCGCCAGTGTCTGCCCTTGCGCACTGAGCTGCCCGCTGGTGTTCAGTTGCAAATCGCCTGTATCGGCCAGTTTACCGTCACTTTTCACCCCGGCTGCCAGCACGCTCTGCTTGCTGCTGGTAAGACTGGCCGCGTTGACTTGCGTAGTGTTGCCCGCGGTCAGCATGCCGCTATTCACGAACTCGCCGGTTGTCTGGATAGTGGCGTTGTCGCTGGCGCGAAGGGTTCCGCTGTTCTCGATGCGACCATCTGCCGTGAGGGTAACGTTACCTGCCTGAGCGCCCATTGCGCCGGCATTCCGTACCCCGACCCCGCGTTCCGTACCGACCATGCGGATTTTACCGGCGTACATACCGCCCAGGCTGGAAACGTCCACCGCCAGCTGTGGGCGCGTTGTGGCATCATCACTGCCCTTTTCGATAACGTCGTGGGCGGCATCAACGGTGTTTCGCCCGGTGGTCACTTTCAGGTCATTGGCCCACAGCCCGGCATTCACCTTCACAGAACGGGCGATAATGTCGGTGTAGTCCGCGCCTGAGGTATCCATCCCGGCGCCCTCAATCGCCACTTCCCCGCGTTCGACTTTAAACCCGGTGAGGTTGCCGTCTTTCATTTGCGCCTGACCAGTGGTCAGCGTTGCGCGGTTGGCGTTAATAAAGCCGCAGCCACTACAGGTAATGCCTGCCGGGTTGGCAATCACCACCTGTGCTTTTTTGCCTGCCACTTCGATCATGCCGTTCAGCTTGCTCGGATCGCGCGAACTGACTTCGTTCAGAATGATTTTGGCTTCACCTCTGGCGAGCCACGGGTTTCCGGCAACCATGCCGCCGATGTTGGTCTGCACATTTTTGTGCGAGTTGTTGAGGATCGCCCCTTTCTGGTCCACATCGAACTGGGTGTAGTTGTTGCGTGATACCCCAGCGCCGGATGGCGTCTGAATATTGACCTGCGGCGTGCCGTTGGCGCTTTGCATGACGGTTGGCTGCTGGTTTTTCGGCGCGCCAGCATCGGCGACAATGGCGGCCTGCGCTGTCTGTATTGCGCCCATTGCCAGCCACAGGCTGAAGCTGATGGCGCTCACTTTGCTGATAAGGTGGCTGTGCGTATGCCCGATCCCGGAAGAGTGAGAAGAACCGGCGCGGCCTGAGCGGGCGATATCCGCCACGACCATCGGCATGCCGCGCGCTTTGTTGAAGACAATTCGGTACAGGTTCTTATTCATGGTGCGTTCCTTTCAGTGCTTCCGGCAGGTTGACGGTGAGCGGGTGTTTCTGTTGCCATTCCTGGGCCTGATCACGGCTGATGTGTTTACCGTGGAACATGACGACACGCTTGCCGCGTTCCTCCCCCCGGTGATACAGGGCGCGCCAGCAGTGGTCGGGAAAGATATCGTTGCGGACCAGCGTGCTCATGGCGGCGGTGTGGCCGAACGGGGCAATCCAGTCGCAGAACCAGATCCGGTCGCCGCTGTCCCAGTCTTCCTCTTTCATTTCGATCGACGGGCGGGTGAGGTAACGCGCTTCCGACTCTTCGTTGAGCCATGCCCAACTGAGGAAAAACACCGGCTGGTCGTTTTCGGCAACCAGCACATACTGGCGGCGCTTGATAATGGGGAGCAGCAGGGTCGGCAAGGCATGAAGCGGGGCGTCACGGTGCATGGGGGAGTGCATCCACAGCCAGACGCTTGCCCCCAGCACTTCTGCTTCACTCTCTTCACCGCCCAGGATCAGGGGGGCTTTGATATCCAGATTTCCGACGCGCATTACCAGCTCCAGTTGAGGTTAAAGCCGAGAGTGACCGGGCTGGTGCTAAATCCATCCGGTTTCGAGAAAGGTGTTCCGACGAACAGGTCATAGCCGGTGTTAAAGGCACTTCCGCGCAGCCCCGCCACGCCACCGGCCAGGTGTTTACCAATCAGATAGTCCGAGCTGTAACCGCCCACTTCGCCGTAATCCGCGCCGAGATAAAGTTCCTGGTTAGGCAGCGGCGTGCGCCATGCCAGATCGTTACGCACATACCAGCCGTGGCTGGCGCTAAGGGTGCGCTCCCCGTCAAAGCCACGAACTGTCCAGCGGTTGCCGATAGAGAACTGATCCTGCGGTGTCAGCGGCGTGTTGCTCATCTGGCGCAGGTACTGCACGTTGTAGCGGAAGTTTTGCGAACCCAGGGCAAACGGCAGGTCGAGCTGGGCGTTGAGCTGGATGATTTTACTGAGTGCGGTGGCGTCGCCGGTATACTCTTCCGGTGCGGGCTGAGCGCCAAACCAGCGCGTCCCACGCTGATAGCTGATCCCGGCATCCAGCGTGGCGGCGCCAATGTAGTGACGGTGATCCAGACCCACGCGCCAGCCTGCGGTCTGACGGCGCTGAACGCCCACTTCGGTGTCATCGATGTAGTTACGGGTTTCACGCGCCATAACGTCGTAAGTGAAGGTGGTTTTCTGCGTGCCGCTGCGATGTAAGACACGGCTTAACTGCGCGTTGAGGTTTTTACTTTTGCCGCTGTAGCGGTAATCCTGGTAGAGGCCCGCGACCGTCTGGTGATAGTCGTAATCACTGGCGGTAATGCCAAACATCCAGTAGCCAAAGGGGACGGAATAGTGCGCGGTGTAGTTTTTGCTGCCTTTGCCCTTTTTATCGTCCAGGTCGTGGCTGGCAGAAACGTAGAGCAAATCGCTCAGTGAGAAAGGGTTATCCAGCGACAGTGTCGCGCCACCCTGATAGCGCCCTGTTGTTCGGGTCCCGGCATCGTCCAGCGACAGACCAAGACGCCACATTTTTTTCTGCTTACGGGTGATTACCACGTCGCTCTCGCCCGGCTTTTCACCGGGGAGGATCTCCATATTGGCTTCAACGGTAGGCAGACGTTGCAGGTTTTCCAGCCCTTGTTCGATGTCCCGCAGATCCAGCAGGTTTCCCTCATGAGCCGGGAATACGCTATAAAGCTGAATGTAATCGTCGCTCTTTTCCGTCAGCTTTACGTGGCGAATGTTGCCCGGCATGATGGCAAGTTTTAACGTGCCACTTTTCAGATCCTGAGAGGGGGCGAGCACGCGGGTGGTGATCCAGCCGTGATCGACAATGCGGTTCTGCATTGTACTCATCAGCAGGTTGATCCCTTTACCACCCAGACAGCGACCTTGTGCCTGGTTAGCAATACGTTGCAATGGCAGCCAGTGAGGAAGGGCGTCCTGACCACTCAGTTCGACACGTTGGATCACAAAGCAGGGGGTTTCCGTAGGAAAGTCGATTTTGCCAAAACTGGAAGACGGTTCAGAGAGGCGAACGTCAGGCACGGGCGGCGTCAGCTGTTGCTCAAGTGCTTTCTGACGTTGCTGCTGAATAATAAATTGATTATCCGGTTTATCCGGCTCAGCAGCATGGGCAGAAAACATTAAAAGCGCACCCGTGGCAGTGGATATTATTATCGTTAAATTATGTCTGGCTATCATCTGACTTTCCGTGTGATGTAAGGAAAATGGATACAATGTGAAGTTGTGTAAGATTGTTTAAATATTAGCGAGGGAATAAAAGGGGGATTAATCCTAAAGCTCAGAGGATTCTGAGCCTGAATATCCTTAAATCTGGTAGGTCAGGAATGGGCGGGAATAATGTTTGTGTTTAGTTAAGAATAAATGCGATATATCCCTGAGTGAAATAGGACAAGTATTACGTTGACGGGAATGTGTCCGCTATCTCAGAACAACACGCGCTGAACATCGCAGAAAAGCCAACCCTGGCGTCGCCTGTCATGGCGACAAAAGTGATTATCAAACTTGCAGACATGTGCTACTAAAGATGGGCACACCATAAAAAATAAGGTTACAAGAGAATGTCTGTGAGTAAACTCGCCAGCAGTGCGCAGGGCCTGCAATCATCCGCCATCCGTGAATTATTAAAACACAGTAAAATGGCGGGAGTGATTTCGCTGGGTGGTGGAATACCAAACCCGGCGCTTTTCGATCATGAAGGCCTTAAAATAGCCGCAGATGCGGTCTTATCTCAGCATTTTGGCGAGGCATTTCAGTATGGTCTGACCGAGGGATATCCTGGACTTCGGGAGGCCATTCAACAGATTTGTGCCGATCGTGGAATAACCTGCCATGCCGATGATGTGGTTGTTACGTCCGGTTCTCAACAATCTCTGGATGTGCTGGCTCGCGCACTCATTAATCCGGGCGATACCGTTGTTGTCGAACGGCCAACGTATCTTGCTGCATTGCAGGTATTTGGGCTGGCGCAGGCGAATATTGTCTCTGTCGGTACTGATGGCGATGGGATGAAGGTCGACGAGCTTGAAAGACTGGTGGCGAATAAAACCATCAAGGCTGTTTATATTGTCCCGACATTTGGTAACCCAGGTGGCGTAACGCTTTCAGAGATCCGTCGTAAACAACTGGTGGAATTATCAAAAAGGTATGACTTCGTTATTATTGAAGACGACCCCTACAGCGAAATTAATTATACCGATGAAGTATTCCGCCCTTTACTCGCCCATGCGAAAGCCATCGGTAATGAAGATAATGTGGTTTATACCTCAACCTTTTCCAAAATACTGGCGCCAGGCACACGTGTCGGCTGGCTGGTTGTGCCGGAATGGCTGAAAAGGGCAGTGGTCAACCTGAAGCAAACGACCGATTTACACACCAGTACCTTGTCGCAGCTGATGACATATGAGTACCTGAAAACCGGTCGTCTGGCAGGGCAAATTAAGATGATTCGCGAAGCATATCGCCAGAAATACCAGACGTTCGCTAATGAGCTGGAAGCGGAACTGGGCGAGGTGATGTCGTTCCATAAGCCTAAGGGTGGGATGTTCCTGTGGGCTAAAATGAACAACGGCATTAACACCACTCGCTGGCTGGAGAAAACGCTGAGCAATGGTGTGGTATTTGTTCCTGGAGAGTTCTTCTACTGTAATGAGCCGGATCACACGACGCTACGGATGTCGTTTGTGACACCAACGGATGAAGAACTGAAAGAAGCGGTAAGGCGTCTGAAAATTTCGCTCTAAACCGTATTGCGCATTATGGCTATAGGGCCGTAATGCGCGTAATACTTATCGAATCGACTTTCCTCTTCACACCGCCAAGGTGAACGTCATGTTCGAGCTTATTATCGGCATCCTTACTCACACGCCCGTCTGGGTGTGGGTATTATTCGTCTTTCTGATTTCTCGTGGCATAAAAGCCCGCAAGCCCGCCACGGTTGCGCTGGAGAAACTCGCGATTATTCCGGCGATATTTCTTATCTGGGATATTTATGATCTGCTGATGTATCGCCAACTGAACGTCACGAATAGCGCGTTATGGATAGCGGGAATACTGGCTGGCGCGGTATTAGGCTATGTGATGATTAAGCATGCAAGGGTGGTTCGCGCCCCGCAACCCCGCAGTATTTACCGACAGGCGGATTATTCGGCACTGCCGTTTATGATGCTGGCGTTTCTGGTGAAATATGTCCTCGGCGTGATGAATTCCCTCTCCCCGGAGACGTTGCTGCAACCTGCTATGAGCGCATTTGCGATTGTCTCCGGCGGTCTATTTGCGGGCGTATTTATGGGGAAATTTGTTCGCTACGTGGGGGCGTATCTTACAGGCCTGCCTCAGCAGGAGGGGTAACGTAACACGATTCTCCTGCTGAAAATGGTAGGGAAGAAAAAGCGACGATAATGATAAAGAACAAAGTTCGTCAGTCCGCGCTGCTTCTATTGTGTCATGCCGACTCTGGCGGCGGAATGGCTCCGGATGTGATGAGCCTGGACAATAAAAGAGTAGCGAAGGGGACTTTATGAGCTTACGGTTTGAAGATGCACAGCCCCGACAGGTTGTTTGCCTGCGGGTGGGTGGACCGTGGAATGAAACGGTTCCGAAAGGGTTCAGCGATATTCTGTCATGGGCGAAAGGGCAAAACCTCTCTTATGACGAGGCGCTGGTCTTTTACTGGGACGATCCAGCAGAAACCGACGCTGATGCCCTGCGCGCGGATGTGGCCCTGACGATGGACCCGCAAACGGTGTTATCCACAGACGGAACGACATTACGCCAGGAGACTGTGCCCGCAGGTTTATACGCTGTCTGGCATGCGGTTGTCAGCGACGGAGCTTATGCCAAAGCCTGGAACGATCTTTACGCCGCGGTTGAAGAGAGTGAGTATGTCTTGTCGCGCGGTGTCTGCTTTGAAAAATATCTGTGCGATGGTCGGGACGGAAACTGGGATATTGAGATTTGGCAGTCTGTTGAACCGAAATAAGCCGTGGAAACAGAGCCGGAGTGAGTTTGCCCCGGCTTTTTAGTCTGAATTACAGTAACCCTTTCTGGGCGAGCGTTATCCGTGTTGCCTCGTTGAGATCCAGCGTTTGCAGTGCCTCTGGCTTAACCCATGCGATCTCCTGAAACTCTTCGTTGAAGGTTATCTCCCGGTTGGCGCTGATGCAGTCGAAGATCAGGTAGATCATATAAATTTCTTCTGTGCTGCCATCGGCATAGGTTTTCACCCGAATGTCATCGCGAAACGCCCAGGGTTTCACGTCAGTAATCACCAGCGCCTCACCCAACTCTTCACGGATTTCACGACGTAGCGCCTGCTCCATCGTTTCACCTGGCTCCATTCCACCACCCGACAGGGCCCACTGGCCGGGAAATACGCCACGGTCATCGGCCATTTTGCACAGCAGATAAGCCCCGTTATTCTGGATAACTGGACAGACAATCGTTCGTTGACGCATGGTTTCTCCCTGAAAAAAGGTCGCATTTCGTAAAGTCATGGACTGTGATTATGCCACACCGGTTTTGCCAGGCTTTCGCGTCGCCCGAACCTTTGTGACGGTCTTTATGCTGTACCCACAAGCCCCGGATATTGACGTTTTGTAAGCCAACACTCACCCATGGTATTAAACACGTTCGCCAGTTTAGCGGCTATGTCGGCGGTCAATTTACGAATAAGCATTACCCAGAGCATCATCGCTCCCTCAGCGCCTCTTTCGCTCGGTTAAATGGTTTAATCATATAGTCGAGCACGGTTTTCTCGCCGGTTTTGATATCCACCGTCGCAATCATCCCCGGTACTATCGAAAAGTGTCTCCCGGCTTTATTCATCAGGTAATCCTGGCTGGTGCGAATAAAGACCCGGTAATAGAACACTTCTGGTTTCGCTTCGTCCTGAATAGTGTCTGGCGAAATCGTCTCGACCACGCCGTGCAATCCACCGTAAATCGCATAGTCGTAGGCGGTGATTTTCACCAGCGCATTTTGCCCCGGATGAATAAAGGCGATATCGCGTGGCGACAGGCGGGTTTCAATCAGCAGGTGGTCGTCCACCGGTACAATCTCCATCAGTTCACCATTGGGCGGGATCACTCCGCCGATGGTGGTCACTTTGATGTTTTTCACAATTCCGCGCACGGGGGAACGGACGGTCAGACGGGTGACGGAATCTTCGCGTCCTTTAAGAATGGCTGAGAGCATATCGACTTCGGCGTTGGCCTTCGAAAGCGCCTCGCGCGCCTGCACATAGTACTGGGATCGCACGTCGGTGAGCTTCAGCTCCAGATCGCTTTTTTGACGTTGCAGCCGGAGCACTTCAACGTGACTGGCTGCGCCCGTTTTTACCAGTCGCTCGGTGATGGCCAGCTCTTTGTTGGCTAACCCCAGGGCAGAATTCAGCTCTCGCTGAGTGTCTTCGAGTTGTGCGCGGCGGGATTTGTAGAGATGCGTTTCCGTTGCGAGAAGGTCCGGCCAGGCTTTCAGGGTATCCGGGAAGAGCAGAGGACGATCGTTAACTTCCGCCGTCAGGCGGACGCTGGAGGCCAGCGATGCGCGGTAACGCGCGGCGCTTTCACCCACATTAGATTCCGAACGTGTCGGATCGAGCCGGGCCAGCACCTGTCCCGCCTGAACCTGATCACCTTCGTGTACGCTAAGTTCTGCAAGGATCCCGCCATCGAGCGATTGCAGAACTTGCTCCCGCGAGCTTGGGATCACTTTGCCTGTTCCAGTGGAGACTTCATCCAGAATGCCATGCCACGCCCAGACGCCCGTGACAATAAACAGCAGCAATGTCCAGATGACGATGCTGCGCGCACCGGTGTAGCCGCTTTCTGAATCCAGTGAATTATCCAGGTCGTCCATGATGGCAGTGTCACGCTGACTGGTTTTCATTTTTCCACTCCCGCCCGTTTGCCTGCTGGTGCATGCGGCTGTTGTTGAGCGCCTGCGCTTTTGGCGCATCCATCACCAGCATGCCTTCTTTAAGCACGACCACGCGCTCCACCAGTTCGAGTACTGGTACGCGATGGGTTGCCACAACGAGCGTGCGCTTGCCAAGCCACTGGCTGAGCCGTTGGATAAATTCGCGTTCCGTGTGTTCATCCAGTGACGCTGTGGGTTCGTCAAGCAGGACGATATTGGGATCGCGCAGAAGCATTCGCGCCAGCAAAATGGATTGTCGCTGGCCACCAGATAACCCCACGCCATTTTCCATAATGGGATAGTCCAGCCCTTTCGGCAGTTTCTGCACAAAGCTTGCCGCACCGCACATCTCCAGTACGGTGAAGATCTCTTCATCAGTGGCCCGGGGCAAACCCAGGGTGATGTTCTCGCGCAATGTGCCGTAGAACAGCCGCGCGTTCTGGGTCATAAAACCGACGTTGCGCCGCAGGTCTGCGACATCCAGATGCGGCAGACTCAGGTTATCGAGCCGCAGTTCACCGCTTGCCAGCTCCATGCCACCCGCCATCGCCTGAAGAAGCGTGGATTTACCTGCGCCATTACGCCCCAGGATCGCAACGCTTTCTCCCGGCTGGATCTCCAGACGGTTAATACGCAGCGCCATGCGCGGATCTTCCGGGTGATAACGGAACTGCGCCTGGTCAAAAAGGTAGTGCCCGCGCAGTACGTCCTGGCGTATGGGCGTCTCTTCTCGCTGGTTTTCTGTCGGAAGCTGCATGATGCTGTCCAGACCCTCTTTCGCTGCTTTCACCTGCTGCCAGCGGGCCAGCACGCCACACAACGTGGCCATGGGGGCGATCATGCGCGAAGCCAGCATGGAGGCGGCGACGACCGAACCGGTGGTTAGCGTGCCTTCAATAACCATTGGTGCGCCGACGACGATCACCCCGGCGTATACCAGACTTTGAACGGTCATCCCCCAGTTGATCAGCCCCTGGCTGAGCTCTCGGGTACGCAGGCCAGATTCCGCCGTGATCTGAATGTAGCTGTTCCACTGTTGCAAAAAGCGGTTTTCCGCTTGCATCAGCTTGATATCTTCCAGGCCCTGCACGCTCTCTACCAGCACGGCATTACGCAGGGTGGATTCATGGGCCGATTGCTTAGCCAGCGCCGCCAGCTTTTTCTGCAACAGCAAACCGGGCAAGACCATGAGCACAGCTGCAACCGGAGCAATCCATGCCAGTTGCGGCGCAATGATCGCCAGTACCAGCACAAACAACAAAAAAAACGGTAAGTCGACGATGGTGGAAATGGTTGATGAGGTGACCATTTCGCGGATCTGCTCCAGTTCGCGCAATTGCGAAATAAAGCTGCCTGTTGAACGTGGGACAGCGCTGTTTCGCAGCCGCAGTGCGTGGCCGAACACCCGATCCGAGACACGAAGATCGGCACGCTTCCCCAGTAAATCCATAATGTGGCCGCGAGCCAGTCGCAGGACAAAACCAAACAGCGTGGCGATCAGTACGCCGATTGTCAGCACATAGAGCGTGGGATAGGACTGCGCGGGGATCACCCGGTCATAAACCTGCATGGAAAAGACAATGCCCGCCAGCGACAACACGTTGATGAAAAGGGCGGCGAGCATGACCCAGGTGTAGGGGCGCAGGTCGCGCATGACCAGCCGGTAAAGCCAGTCCGGACGATATTTTGAAATGTAGGCATCGACACGGCTGTCTTTTAACGCCGCGAGCGGACGCAGGGCGGCAACATGACGAATGGCAGGCAAAAGCGCGGTCAGGGAGAGACGGTTGGTTTGTGGTGTGCTGTCAACGAAACAGACCTCCAGTGTATCTTCACCATCAAAATGTTCGATAACACCAATTTTGCCTTCGTTAAGCTCGACCACCACGGGCAAGCGCCAGCTGTTGATTGACGCTTGTGTGGCGCTCAGTAACTGAAAAGAGAGTCCTGCCTCACGGGCTAACTGGGTGAGGGCCGGGATCATCGGCTTGCCTTTTAACCAGGGGGCGCTTGCGGCCAGCGCTCCGGGAGAACAGGCGACGCGATAGCGCCCGGCAACGTAACCAAACGCCAGTGCCCACTGCTCCAGCGCCTGATCCGCAATGCGATCATCATGTGGAATGTCGGTTTGCTTCATGGCTGGATCTCCACCGATTGAATGGTGCGATTATCAAGACTGAATGCGTGACGTATGCGGCCGGTGTTATACAGACAGTTGAGCTGAAGCTGGTGGATCTGCCCGACGGTTTGCTGTTGCGTGAATCGCGCCTGATAGACTTCCTGTTCGGCGTTCAGGACGTCGAGAAGTGGACGTGAGCCGAGATCCAGATATTGTTGCTGATAGAGTTCGCGGGTACGGATGCTGAGCGCTTCCTGCCGGGACTGGATCTGCAAGGTGCTCAGTAAGCTCATCACCTGGCTGCGGGATTCCAGCAGTTTTTGCCGCACCTCGAGCCGCGTACGCTGGATGGTGGACTGGGCGGCCTCAACGGCATGTCCGGCAGCGTTACGACGCGCCGTCAGTCCGCCCCCCTGGTAGATGGGCATTTGCACCTTTACCCAGGCTGAGTACTGGGTGCGATCCAGCGAATCATGTCCAGGGTAGTTGTCCTTCAGATAATGGCGCACTTCGGGTTCGAGTGAGACGGTCGGTGTCATCTGCGCGTTGGCGTAATCCAGATTGGCCTGTGCCACATTGGCCTGTGCCCATGCGGACAGGACCGCCGGTACGAGCCGATCGTCCGGTTCGGCGACGTCACAGCTACGTTTCATGTTGTCCGGAAAATCATTGCTGACAGTATTGAGTGTCTTCCAGCCGAGGTTGCTCATCAGTGTGGCCCGTGTGCTATCAAGATTGGCCTGATACTGCATCAGTTGGGCGCGCGCACCTTCGATACGCGCATCGGTTTGGACGACGTCGGAGAGGGAGCTGGCCCCTTCATCGTTACGCTGGCGCGCCAGCTTGCCGATGGAGGAGAGGGCATCGAGTTGCTCGTGCGCTGTATCAACCATCTGTTGCCAGGTTTGAACCTGCACCATCGCGGTAGCGGTATCGTGCGCAATGGTATCAATGCTGACCAGCACATTCGCCTGTTGTTGCGCGACGCCAGCGTTTTCGGCGCGCACCTGGCTTGCCACTTTGCCGAAGTCGTACAGCATTTGTGAGACAGATAACACGACGGAAGGCGTGAAACCGGCATCACTGCCGTCATGGGTATAGCCGTTATCCATGCCTGCGTTAACTTGCGGATAATATTTGGATTTGGCGACATCTACCTGTTCAGATTGTTCATAAAGTTTACCTACCGCTTCACCGATTGCCGGATGCCAGTTCACTGCGCGCGTCACGGCATCATTCAGCATCAGCACACCCGGCGCTGTTTTGCTGACGGGCAAGGCAACGCGCCCTTCGAGGGAAGGCAATTCCTGTTCTGCGCTTAATTGTTCGGCATTAATGACGGCCGCCGTATTGGTGGCGAGTGCGGGTACAGAGATCAGGTAGCACGAGAGCCACCAGCGAGGCATTCTTTTTCTCATGTCATATCCCTAATAAAACGTGCCGCTTTCTTGTGTTTTTGCCCGGGCGGCATGCGCCCGGGTCATTTTGTGTGTGCTATCAGGTAATGATGTTGTGATGCTGGTTGACGAGTTCGTCGTAGGTGGTCTGAACGTTATCCAGAGTGACAAGGGTGGTATTGGAATAGGCACTTCCTGCGCCGTCACGGTCGATGGAAATCACGGTGTTATTGCCACTGGTGGTGACATGCAGGTAGTTGCCAAGCGTAGAGGCTTGACCGTTCCAGCCCACCAGCAGGTCAGAGATATCGATCTTATCCCCCTGAGAGACTGAGAAATTGGTCCAGTGATCGCCAGAACCATTCCCTCCGGTTCCTGCACCAACGGTGGTATCGAGAACGTGATATATCAGCGTGTCGCCATAGGCGCTCCCCGTCACGATGTCATTGTGATTGGTGCTGGTCATTTGTGGCGACAAATTGATGGTTAATGTGGCGCTGTCAGACTGACCATTCGCCGCGGTCAGGGTGTAATTAAAGATCTCCTTACTGTTCATGCTCGCAAGTGAAACGCCACTGTTCAGCGTGTAGGTATAGCTGCCGTCGACTCCAATAGTAAGTATGCCGTAATGACCCACCACCGTGGCTGTGGTGTTGCTGGAGGTAAAGGGATCAAGCGTACTCACATGGCCGTCAAAACCCGTGATACTCAGGCGGGTATTCACCGACGCCAGTTGATCCAGGGCGCCCTGAGAATCACTCCCGTCGTAGATATTCCCCAGTACGGAATGACCCCCGGTCGTTTCGTAGTTCGAGAGGAACACTGACGTGCCTGTGACCGATGGCGTGATGGTTATGCCGCCGACACTTAGCGCACCAGCTGTACCGGTAAAGGAGAGGGTGTAGGTTCCTGAATCCAGATCCAGGCCCGTTAAGTTTATTGAGGTGGAGCCGCCGGTAAATGAACCGGTCAGCAGCGGGCTTGATGCACCCAGCAGCGTGATAGACCAGCTAACCCCCAACCCGCCAAGCGGCAGCAGGGATGAGATATCAAAATGCAACACGATGTTGTGCAGCGCGGTGTTCGGGTCGACGACAAAGGTTCCGCTACCGGTTCCGCTGGTGGATTTAAACAGCGCGGTTGTCCAGGTCGTTGTGCCCACCGTGGTATCACTCCAGGCTGCAATATGTTGTGTGGTATCGAACACCACCTGTTTACTGACATCGTTGATTGCATCCAGCGCGTGGGGTGTCGGAGTGATGTTGAGCGATGCGCTGTCTTTGTGACCGTTCGAGTCGGTGATCGTATAGACAAAGGTGTCCGGCGTACTGATTTTATCCGCCCCGACGCCGCTACGCAGAGTGTAGGTATAATTCCCCTGAGCATCGATCGTCAGGCTACCGTACAACCCCTGGATAGTGGTGACGCCCGTCGCGTTAACATGCACGCCGTTAACGTCCGTTACCGTTGCTGTCACGCCTGTCGGGATGATGTCATCGGCCATCACGTTACCGGTTGTGCTACCGGTCGTACTGGATACGGTATAGACGTGGTCTTCCAGTACGTTCAGGGTGTATCCGGTCAGGGCGGTGATCCCTGAGGCGGTGTTCAGCAGGAACAGGTATTCGCCCGGAGGAAGATCCACGGTCAGTTTTGACGATACACCACCCAACAGCGGGGCGGTCAGCCAGCTTTTTTCGTAGCGATACTGCTGATAGGTCTGGGTTGTGGCGTTGAACTTGTAGATGTACAGGTCAAATACCGAACCAATGGCGACGCCCCCCACATTTGCCTGCAAGGTCATGGTGCGCGTTGTGCCCTGGTCAACGTTATAAATAATCGGGTTACTGAGGTTACTCAACACATCGAGACTCAGGACACTCCCCAGACCGACGCCGACCACGGTAAATCCACCCTGTGAGGAGGTTCCGTTATCGATGGCATGGACGCTGGTATCGAAGGCAAATGTCGCCGTGTCATCTACGGCTGTCGCATTGGCAGTGGAGAGGGCGCTGCTGCCAAGGGAGATAACCAACTGCGCACTGGCCGTTACGCCGTTGTGGCCGATGGTGTAGGTGAAGTTCTCGGTGCGTCCGTAGGCCTGGGCGTTGGTGGTAGTGAGTACGTAGGAGTAAGTCCCGTTGGCATTGATGGTTAAATCACCGTATAACCCATGAATAATGGTCGTCCCGGTCGCGTTGACCACAGTGACTTGCCCCAGAGCGTTGGTGACCTGAGTCACCAGCGTGCCGAGTGGCGCATTGTCACTGCCTGCATTCGCATCGACATCGCTTATCACGTTACCCGAAACACTATGGTTGGTTCCGACTATAGTGCCCGCACTGGTTTGCGTGACGTCCACATCCAGGCTGCTATAGGACCCCGTTGCCAGCAGGCTGGTGTTGTATGTCAGGACCCGATACTGTCCTTCCTGCAGACCACTCATGTTCAGAGAAACACCGCTTGCGCCGAGGGTTAGTAGATTGAGGGCACTGCCATTCCCGCTATCCACCACGGTCGTCCAGACGTTGTTGGTCGCATCCCAGTGCTGGACCACAATCTGCATGGTATTAAGCAAGCTGAGAACGGCACCAGTACCGTAGGCATTGATGGTGATATTGGCGGAAGCGCCCGGATCTATATTGAAGGTCACCTGCGCACTGTTGTTCCCCAGAAGTGACAGGACGTTTCCGACCGCACCGACCAGCAAGAATCCGTAATCGCTGTACTGCGCATTGGTGACGGTTGCTGTGGTTGTGAAATTCAGTTCATCGACATTGTTCGCTGCTGAGAGCGGCAGTGTCGGTGCAAGTGCCTGTCCCTGTTGTGAGGTGTTCCCGGCGGCATCGGTCGCGGTAAGGGTCAGTGTTTCGCCTTCAGTCTGTTTATTCGCAAAAGTGAAGGTATAGGTTCCACTGCCGTTAGCCGTTGTGGTGTAGATCGTACCATCAGGCATGCGAATGCTGACGGTGCTGCCTGCTTCAGCCTGGCCAGTCAATACACTGCCATCTGCATTGAATACCCCCGTTGGCGTATTCGGTGCTGTCAGATCCACGACAACAGCGATTGCTCCTGAGATCGGGCCTGTGCCCGTACCGTTGGTGGCCGTCGCGGTAAAGGCGTGTGTCCCTTCACCAAGCGTTGGCGTGGTAAAGGTCCAGTTGCCGTTGATGTCGGCAACGGCTGTGCCCATTGGCAAACCGTTATTGTACAGCGTGATGGTTGAACCTGGCTGAGCCGTACCTGTCAGCGTCGGTGTCGTATCGTCGGTGCTCTGTCCATTGGTCAGCGTCCCTTTCACTGAACCTTGATCATCGGTCACGCTGGCAATGACTGGCGCGTTCGGCAGCGTGGTATAGGGGGCGATGACGTTGGCTGAAATCCCCAGGTTACCGGCTTTGTCGGTAGCAAACGCGAGCAGGATCTCACCGTTAGTCTGCGGAGGATTGAGCGTAACGGTAAAGTTGCCATTACCGTCGGCGGTTGCTGTACCAAGTACAGTGCCACCACTGGAGGTGATCGTCACCGTGCTGCCCGCTTCCGCCAGGCCCGTCACGCGTGTCCCTACGTTAGTCACCAGAAGCCCCGTCGGTGCGAGCGGCCCAAGTGTATCGACCACAATAGAGCTAATTGCTGAGGAAGTGCTGGTATTGCCCAGCGCGTCACTGGCGGTCACGCTGAAGTTGTGTTGTCCGTCAGGCAGTGTGGCGGTGGTGAATGTCCAGTTACCGTTGATATCTGCCGTGACCTGGCCAATTTGCAGTGCGCCATCATAAATGCGCACGACGGCATTGGCTTCTGCTGTGCCGTGGAGCTCTGGTGTGTTGTCATTGGTCGGAATTGAGCTGGAAATCGGCCCGGTGACGGACCCCACATCATCAAGAATACGGGTGATGATCGGGGCGTTAGGGGCAGTGGCATCCACAATGATGTTAAACACGTTGGAGTCGGTACTTGGATTGCCCGCCGCGTCACTGGCGGTGGCTTTTAGTGCGTGTGGGCCGTCAGCCAGTGCCACTGTGGGGGTAAAACTCCAGGTTCCGTTGGTGGCGACGACGCTGCCGATAAGCGTTGTACCGTCATAGATGCGAACCAGCGAACCGATTGCCGCCGTACCAGATAACGTTGGCAGGTTATCGTTTGTTGCCTGGCCATTTGTCAGGCTGCCGATGCCCGGCGCAACATCGTCAACCACAGAGGTGATGACCGGCGGTGCGGGCGGGGTTAAATCAACTGTCAGCGTAAACGATGCGGATGAATCGCTGAGGTTTCCGGCCGCATCGGTCGCCCTAACCGTGAAGTTGTGGGTTGACTCGCTCAGGCTGGAGATCACCTGGAAGGACCAGTTACCATTGGCGTCAGAGAGGGTCGTACCCAGAAGCGTTGAGCCATCATAAATGCTCACGGTAGCCAGGGGTTCACTCGTGCCTTTCAGCAGTGGATTGATATCGTCGGTGACTTGTCCACTTCCGAGTACGCCCTGAACCGTTCCAACATCGTCAATGGCCTGAGTAATAAACGGCACAGAGGGTTTGGTCGTATCAACGATAACGGTAAATGCGCCAGATGCCGGGCCAACGTTGCCCGCTGCATCTGTGGCGGTAAAGGTAAATCCGTGGCTGCCTTCGCTCAGGGCCGGAGGGGTATAGATCCAGACGCCTGCGCCATCGGCGGTGATTTGGGTCAGCAGGATACCGTTATCGTAAATGGTGATCACCGCCCCTGGTTCTGCTGAGCCGGTAAACGTGGGCGTGGTGTCATCTGTGGATTGCCCACTGACGAGGGGTAATTGTTTACTGCCTACATCGTCACTCACCGTCAGCACAACAGGAGCCGATGGTGCGAGGGTATCAACGGTAAAGATGACGTTAGCACTGCCAGGGCTGGTGTTTCCTGCCTGATCGGTGGCGACAATCACCAGAGTATGGAGTCCTTCGCCCATGTTTGTACCTGGCGTGAACGTCCAGGTCCCATTTGCGCCCACCACGGCAGTGCCAATATCGACCCCGCCTTCCTGAATGTGGATGGTAGAACCGATTTCCCCCGTACCGCTGAGTGTCGGTCGGTTATCGTTCGTTGTCCCTCCCGGTGCAATTTGCCCGGTCACCGGCCCGATATCATCGACTACGCTTGTGACGACGGGATTCGTTGGCGGTGTTGCATCAACCGTAATCGCAAAAGCCGGTGTTGTGGTAGAGGTGTTGCCCGCAGCATCACTGGCGAAAACACGCAGATTATGAACACCGTCGCCCAGCGGCAGGGTTGGCGTAAAGCTCCATTTGCCATTGAGAACCGTTACTGTGCCAATTTCCGTACCGTTATCCATAATGTGGATAATATTGCCGCTGGTCCCTGTCCCGTTGAGGGTTGGCGTGTTGTCGTTGGTCAACTGACCGTTTGTCAGATTCCCCAGTCCGGATGGCGCATCATCCAGAAGAGTGTCCAGCGTTGGCTGAGCGGGAGGGGTTGTGGCAATGGTAACGGTATACCCGTCTGAGATGACGCTCTGATTGCCAATGGCATCGGTAGCGACCACGGTGAAAGTATGCGTACCGTCAGCCAGGCCTTTTGTCGGGGTGAAGATCCATGTTCCGCCAACTCCCGCAACAACGGTCCCAATTTCTACGCCATTATCACGGATCGACACCGTACTTCCCGCTTCGGCCGTACCGGACAAGGTCGGGGTGGTGTCATTGGTGGCATCATTTTTAGCGACGTTGCCCAAAATCAGCGGCACATCATCGGTAACGGTATCAATGGTTGGCTGAAGCGGTGGGGTGGTATCGACAATTACCACGAAAGCTTCAGAAGGCACACTGACGTTGTTACCGGAATCTTTCACGGTGATGGTCAGACTATGGCTGCCCTCAGATAGCGGGTCAGTGGTATAGCTCCATTTCCCATCCGGCCCGGCGGTAGTCTCGCCAATCTTCGTCAGCCCATCGTAGATCGAGATGGTGTCGTTTGCACCAGACGTTCCGCTCAGGGTGGGTGTTTTATCGTTGGTGGTTTGGCCGCTTGTCAGCGCTCCAGTATACGGCGGTACGTCATCGGTCACGGCGCTGATCACGGGCGTGCCTGCGGTCGAGAGATTAATGATGACATTTGCCAGCTCGGAGAACGAACTGGTATTGGCTCCTATCGTGGCGGTGGCGGTAAAACTGTGTGCGGTTTCAGTCAGCGGGTTCGTGAGCTGGTAGCTCCAGGTGGTTTGTCCTGGACTCAAGACAATGGTCGCCACCAGAGAGCCATCCTGATAAAGCCTGACCGTACTACCGGCTTCGGCTGTCCCGCTGATCGTGGGCAGGGTATCGTCCGAGATCCCGCCTTTAATGTTCCCCTGAATTGTGCCGACATCATCGATGATGGCGTCAATAACCGGTGGCTTAACGGTCCCGATCACCGTCCAGTTGGCGGCATCACTGGTATTCCCGGCCTTGTCTTCAGCCGTGATGGTCAGCGCATTTCCTGAACCCTGTGGCGAGGAGAGCGTGATCGTGAAGTGATTGTTCACGTCAGCAGTGCCTGTCCCAATAACTTTGTTCGTGGCATCCCGTACTTCCACTGTAGAGCCCGCTTCGGCTGTACCAGAAAGTATTGTGCCTTGTGCGTTGATGAGCAGGTTCGACGGCGAATTAGGAGCAATGGTATCCACCGTGACAGTGATGGTTGCCCCTTCGCTACTGATGTTGCCCGCCTCATCCTTTTCGGTCGTGCTAAAGGTGTGATTGCCCTGGCCCAGTGACGTAGAAGGCTGGAAACTCCAGTGTCCTGTGGAGTCGACGGTGGCCGTTCCCAGTGAGATTTTTACCGCATTGTAGGTGTCATAAACAGTGATAATGGAGTTTGGTTCCCCTGTTCCACCCAATACAGGACGCCCGTCGTTTGTCGTGCCGTTATGACTGATATGGCCTGTGAACGCATCCACATTGTCCGTGACCACAGGCGCGGCGGGTGCGAGCGGGGCATCGGTATCAATAATAATCGTCGCAGCATGGGAGGCGGGGCTTTCGTTGCCTGCTCCGTCTGTGTCTGTTGCGGTCAGACTGATGTTGTAGGTTCCGTTGGGAAGCGCTGGATCGGGTGTCCACGCCCAATGACCGTTCTCATCGACTTTGGCGGTTCCGAGTACGCTGTTGCCGTTATAGATGGTGATAATATCGCCAACTGACCCCGAACCACTCAGTGTTGGCGTGGTGTCGCGCGTTGGCTGACCCGGTTGCAAGATAACGTCTATGCCATCCGGGTTAACGGTGACCACCGGCGTGGAGGGCGCACTCGGGGCCAGAGTATCCACCTCCACAACAAATGGGCTGGAAGTGGACGTGTTGCCCGCTTCGTTAATTGCAACCGCTGTGATGCTGTGAGTTCCGTTGCTGAGGGGAACCGTTGGCGTAAAACTCCAGTGCCCACTGCTGTTCACCGTGGCATTTCCCAGGAATTTACCGTTATCGTAAATGGCAATGGTGTTGCCCGATGTGGTTGTGCCTTCCAGCAGTGGCTGGGTGTCATCCGTTGGCTTGCCGCGGGTTACGGGGCCTTTGATGCTGCCAACATCATCTGTCACGGCATCGATCGTTGGTACGCCCGGCGCAACGGTTGAGAGGTTGAGTACAAATACTGCAGAAGGATCACTGTGGTTGCCAGCGGCATCCACGGCGACAAAAGTCAGGCTGTGTGCGCCATCTGGCAGCGTAGCGCCTGGTGTCTAGGTCCATACGCCATTCTCATCAATTTGTGCAGTTCCGATGACTTTACCGGCTTCTGTCACGTTGATGATGGCCCCTGGTTCGCCAGTACCATTGAAGGTTGGGGTATTATCGTTGGTCAACTGGCCGCTGATGATCACTCCGGTATTGGCAGGCGTATCGTCAATAACATCCTTCAGTGTCGGTGCATCGGGTTTACCGGTATCAACATTGACCGTCCAGGAGGTGGATGTCCCGCTGGGCAGCCCATGGGGATCGACCGCCTGTGCTGTCAGGACATTACCGCCCTCATGGAGCGTCACCGTGGCCGGGAACGTCCACGAGCCGTCATTTTGAATGGTCGCAGAACCCATAAAATCACCATTGCTGTAGAGGTTGAGCGTAGTTCCTGCCTCACCTTTACCGTAAATCGTGGGGTGGTTGTCGTTAGTCAGCCCGCCGTTGGAGACGCTTCCCGTAAAGTCAGCGACATTATCGGTAACGCCAAGAATTTCAGGCGTTTGCGCGGGGGTTGTGTCAGGTGCTGCCGCCGTCCCCGGTAGCCCGGTATTACCGGCCTGATCGGTGGCGGTGGCGGAAAGCGTCTCGCCATTACGCTGCGGCGGATTGAGTGTGACGGTGAAATTCCCCTTATCATCCGTTACCACCGTTCCCACGTTTTTTGTCCCGTTGTTTACCGTAATAGTGCTACCTGCTTCTGCTTTGCCGGTCAGGGTTAACCCATCAGCGGAGACAACCATATTGGTTGGGGCATCCGGCGCGGTGGTGTCGGGCGCTGTGGCGTGGGCAGGCTGGCTGGTATTAGTTGCGGCATCGGTGGCCGTGACATTCAGGACCTGGCCATTATTTTGTGACGGTGAAATCTGAACATCGAAATTACCGTTGCTGTCCGCCTGGCCTGTGCCGATCTGCACTCCTTTCTCATCTGTAATCTTGATATCACTGCCTGGCTCGGCTTTACCCGTGACGTGGTCGCCATCATGATTCACCACGACGTTAGTCGGCATCGCCGGGGCGGTGGTATCCGGAGCGGTGAGGCTGGCAGGCGTGCTGCTGTTTCCGGCCTCATCAACCGCCGTAACAGTGAGTTTTTCGCCGTTTGAAAGGGCAGGTGAGAGCGTGACGGTAAAGTGCCCGGTGTTATCCACAGTGGTGGTTCCGATCACGGTTCCTGTGGCATTTTTAATGGTGATTGTGCTTCCCGCTTCGGCTGTACCGGTAATCTGATCCCCAGTGCCGTTGATCTGAGCAACGGGCTGGGCTGGCGGCTGGGTATCGATAACAAAGTTAAGCGGTTTGGACATGCCGCTACTGTTGCCGGCGGGATCTGTTTCACTGACGGTCAGGGAATGCGCCCCTTCAGAGAGGGGGGTTTTGGGGGTAAAACTCCAGTTACCGTTGGCATCGACGATGGTTTCACCTATTTTTACCCCTTTGTCATAGAGGGTGATGGTGTCACCGGGATCGCCTTTCCCGTTAAATTCGGGCTTACTGGCATGCGTGTAGTTCCCCGTCAGGATTTGCGCGACGGAAGAGCCTGTGTGGTCGTTAGCATTTAACACGGTTGGTGTTGCGGGTGGTGTGGTATCCACCACCAGCGTAAACGGGGGAGAGGTTGCTCCCGTGTTGCCCGCAGCATCGGTGGCTCGGGTCGTAATACTGTGCGTGCCTTCGCTTAAATCGGTCGACGGTGTGAAGCTCCATTTCCCGTCGCTACCTGCCACTACTGTGCCGATAATCGCGCCGTTATCATAGATCGTCACTGTCGAGCTGGCTTCTGCCGTGCCGGTTAAGGTCGGGCGAGTATCATCTGTGCTTTGCCCACTGGTGAGCGAGCCTTGAATCGTACCGATATTATCTGCCGCTCCGGAAATAACAGGGGCCGCAGGCGCAGTGGTATCTGGCGTTGAAGGCTGACCAGGATTGCTGGGATCGCTTCCACCACCACTACCGCCACCACCACCTCCTCCTCCTCCGCCAGCTGCAAGGGCGACGCCACCTGCGGCGGCAATTCCGCCAAGCACCCATGGCCAAATCGCACCACCGGTTGTGGAGTCAGCTCCGGTTGCGGCTGCAGCCAGTAGCATGTCTGTTGATTCAATGGATTCGTAGTGCAGGGCTGTTGCGGGCTCTTCAACCCACCATAGTGCGCCGTTGCTCTCTTCAAGTACTAACTGGCTAAGCCCCTCTCCGTCGGCGAGATAGAAGTTCTTGATGGTAATGGTTTCGCCGGAGTGCAGGGTGATCACAAGATCGTTATTGCTGCGGGTGAAGTGCTCGATATCTGAGCGTTCCAGGTGAAGTTTAACAATAGAGGAATGATCCAGGGTTATCTGGGTACTTTCCGTGGTGGTTTCCACGCCAGTCAATTTGGAGATGACAGAGATTTGGCTCATATGGTTATGACTCCCAGCAGAGTTGTAATAAAGTGACCCGCCCCCCCGGTTGAATCGCTATGCCTGATAGTCGTCTACCGTTGATTTCTTTGGCGTGAGCGATGCCCGCCAGTACGAAGAGTGGCTACGTCAGTCTGAAATACATTATTTCTTGTAGGTTGAATTTATCCGGTTCTTTTGCTGTATGTAAGACCCTTTAAATTATGGAGTTACTATTTTTTGCCTCTGAAAATGATATAGCTATAAATAAAGGAATGCGCAAATTTAGTCGCGGTGAATAAATATTAAGTTGTTCTTAATAAAAGATTGGTGTCTGAGTAGTGGTTCACGCTGAATCGTGTCGAAATGCCTGCGGTCAGAGTTTGCAAGGGGTTGGAGGTCGTTGAATTGATATTGAATGGGGTGGGTGAGATAATTTTGTGATGCTTCTTCAGTTTTTATAGGGTTTAATTTAATGGCCGCTTAATAATTGTTTAAGCCTTGTTAAATGAACTCTGGAACATGATATATTATGTTTTTATTTTTATTTTAAAGATTTTTTCTGGCGCAATAATTATTATCTGCTAGATGGGCTAATTGCCAGTTGATTATTATTTCGATCTGATAGATTGCTTTTAAATATTACGGCAGTCCATTTTCAGTAGAAAAGCAAAAAAAATGGCCTGGGCAATGAATAAAAGGAGAGGGATGTGCGTTAACCACAGGTACACCTAATGTGCACTTACCCTGGAGCTGAACATGAACACCCCAACGACCGCTCGCTACCTGACAATCCCGGTACTGCTATTTTGCCTGCAGATCCCACCGTCGCTGGCTATGGGCGATAATAGTACTGAGAGTAAAACGCCAGACTGCCCATCCGGGCAGGTGTATGACAGTGTGACCAGGAAATGCGTGCCTGACAAAACCAGCAGTCTTAGCGATCAAGATAAAACCCACTACGCTTACCACCTGGCGAAAAAGGGGGAGTACCAGGCTGCACTGAATCTGCTGGATACGCTAAAAAACGGGAATACGGCCGAAGCCTGGAACTATCGGGGTTACGCCACTCGTAAACTTGGACGAACGGATGAGGGTATTGGTTACTACCAACGTTCGCTTGCCATTGCGCCCCGGTATGCCAAAGCTCGCGAATACCTGGGAGAGGCATGGATGGTAAAAGGTCGTCCTGACCTTGCAAAAGAGCAGTTGAAGGTGATTGCCAGTATTTGCGGTCAGGGTTGCGAAGAGTATCGCGATTTACAGGCCGCGATTAATGGACACCCTGAATCCTGAGCCATTCCCGGAGGAACTGAAAATCACCACCAGTGACATTCGCCAGCAGCTTGCCGCCCACCTGACGCGCCTTTGGCGCTACGGTCTGGTGCTGTCGCGCAATCGTGATATTGCCGAAGAGTTGGTTCAGTCTACCTGTGTTCGCGCGCTCGAAAAGAGCGCGCAGTTTACGCCTGGAACGCGTATCGACAGATGGCTGTTTTCGATTCTCCACTCAATATGGATATCTGACTTACGGGCGCAACGTGTGCGTCTGGGGCAAGGTTTTGTCGAAAGCGAGGATCTGGTCGCCCCGGATACGCGAGACAGTGATGATGACAGCCTGCGTTACCGGAAAATTATGCAACGGGTGAATGTATTGCCGGAAGCGCAGCGTAATACGGTTTTTTTAGTTTATGTCGAAGGGTTCACCTATCAGGAGGCGGCGGAGACCTTATCGGTTCCTGTTGGAACCATTATGAGTCGATTAGCCACTGCACGCGCTACGCTGGCAAAAGCGTTTGATGTCCCCCTTCAGACAAAGGAGAGACGCTCTTGAAATCCATACGTTTTACGCCCCCTTACCATGATGATGCCATTGTGACGTGGCTTGATGGTGAAATGGAGGATGCCGATGCGCGTCAGTTTGAGCAGGCTCTGCGCAATGACGAGCAACTTTCCGGACGCACTGCAGAACTGATGGAAAGCCATCAGAATTATAAACAGGCCTTTGCATCCTTACTGGAGGATGCGCCGCTTGCACGTATGCAGGAGACATTGAATGCGCATCTGGCTGAACACCCTGTGCCACGTGTGGGTGTCACGCGTCGGTCACTGATTGCCGCCTCACTCAGTTGTCTGGTGATAGGCTCGGGGCTTGGGTATCTGCTCCATCCTGGTGCTGCTGAGTTTGACGAAAGTGAACATATCCGCGATCTGGAGGCGCAGTACATGTCGCTTTACAGTGCGGAAACGCTGGTGGATGCCGACAGTGCTCCTTCTGTCATCCAGAAAGGATTAACCCGAACAGCGCAGGATGTTGGCCTGCAGTTGAACGAACAGCAACTGATGCTACAGGGGGCTGAGTTAAAAATGGTACGCATTCTGCGCTACGAGAGTACCTCTATCGCCCAGATTGCCTGGCTGCACACGGATTATGGCCCGATGGCGCTGTGTATTTCCGCCAGAGGGAAGGGCGAGTCGACACCCGTTCAACAAGAGAAACGGCACAATATGAACATTGCCTGGTGGAATCATCGGGGCTATCAGTTCGTCCTTATAGGCCGTAACCCGGCGCAGCAGTTGCAGGAAATGGCGCAAGGATTACAAAAGGGGATGGTATAGGGCTTAATGCTGATGGGCCTGAATATCAATATTGATCGTAATACGGTCGTCAACCACCACCGCAAAACGGGTCATGTTAAAGGCAGAGCGGGATATCGAGGTGGTTGCGTGAAGGATTAATGACCCGTTCTGTTCTCTCTGTTCTGCTTCCAGAATCACTGGCTGGCGGATATCCCTCACATCCAGCACACCAAATATCCGAAAGCGGTGGCTATCCAGTGGGACGACTCTGCTACTGATAAAGGTGATAGTTGGGTAGTGCTGAGCGTCAAAGAACATATCGCTCTTGAGTTGCCAGGTGAGCAGACTGTTGGAGGCGATCAGCGTCGAAACGGGGATCGTCACGCGAACATGATCGTTAAACTCGTTATCGGGATCGAGGGTCACGTTCCCTGTGACATTGTTCAGCCACGCCCGGGAAAGGAGTCCTCCGAAGGCGTGCCATGAAAGTACGATGGCTGTGTTATCCCGATCGATATCGCTGGAGTGGGGTATCGCATACAAGGGTGAGCTAAGGAACAGCGCAAGCAACAGGGAAGTAAACCGGGTCATAAAAAACACTCCGTTATTCAGGCAGTGCGTAAACGCCCGAAGGAGAGAATTTATTCGGTTCTCTGTGACTGACTGGAGGGGATAAATGAAAAAGGCCGCATTTGCGGCCTTCAGGGGTAAGGGTAAGCAGCTTATTCAGTAACTTTTTTTTCCAGGTCTGCTGCACCTTGTTTGGTCTTATTCCAGCCTTTTTCAGCGCCTTCTTTAGTAGCGTCCCAACCTTTCTCTGTGCCTTCTTTCGTTTTATTCCAGGCCTTTTGGGAGTCTTCACTGACCTTGCTGCCCAGGCTCTCACTTTTACCTTCAGCAGCATGTTTAGATTTGAGCTTCAGCTCTTCGCCTTTATGCTGTTCCTGATGCAGTTTTTGCTTCGCGGTATTGGCATTTTCATTTGCCGCGGCAACAGTGTCGTCGGTTGCATGTGTGGTCGTCGCAAAAACAGGAGAAGCCAGCAGAAGGGCTGAGAGTGCAATCATTGTCGTTTTCATCTTTTTTCCTCAACTAACGTTTTCAGTGTTATGAGCGTGGTTAAGGATGGCATGGATAATTCGTTATGGCTCTAAGAAAAAACTGTAAGTGGATCAAGACGTGTGCTGGTTAAAAATCGGACGAAATAACATGCAGGTTTTTATCTTTTTCTCACGTGATAAATATGGGGAAGAGTGCAGTGCGTTCTGCCATTGGTGTAATCATTGTGTTGAAATAATAACCGTTATCATTTTTATTCATTTTATTGTGAGGTGAAATCAAAGTTTGTTATTTGTGAGGGATTTGTAATGTGTAATTTTGCACATAATTGCCAGGCTGATGTGTTTGCGTTTAATTAATTTCAACGGTATTTTTGCCACGTGATTTTTGAGGTGGTGAGAACGTTTTTACCGATTTTACAGGAAAGATTAATGCATCGTATAGGCTGGCATGGAGATGTTTTTTAGTTTGATAATGTAAACATTTAGATGCGCTTGTTTTTTGTATGCGAGTAAGTGTCGCGATCATTCTTATCGTGATAAATAAAGTATTGCCTTTTCTGGTAATAAATATTGGAACGGTTAATAGCCAAAGCACAATGTCAGTGGCGATGAGTCACAGTATGTCTATGCGTCAATGCAGTGCGCTTTATTGATGATAAAAGTGCCTCGCTATTGACGAGGTATTTTTACAGGATAATTTTAATGAAAATGAAGTTTATTGCGTTGGCGATTATCGCGTCAGCCTCCTCTGGTGTTGCACAGGCACATTTAACGGCAGCAGATCAGGATTTAATTAAAGCTTATCAACAAGCAAATCCAGATGTTCCTTCTTATATTATTAATAATATGAAAGCCGATTATATGAAGGACCTGCAGGCGGTACGCGACTATATGACTGGCGTCATCTGGTATGGCAATTCAACATTACATACTCTTCCTCCTCTGGATAGCGTTCATTCCAATCCCCAGGTCGTCCCGCTTTCTGTAAAGCGTGATCAGGCGGAAGGCGATGCCCGTGTGGCGGACAACCAGGCACGCACCACAGGCCAGACGCAGGCCCTGCATGCGGCGATGCTGGAGCAGAAGTTTGGTCAAGTGAAGGGCAATATCCAGCGCACCGCGCCGCAGGTGACTGCCCTGCAACAGGCGGAAGGCGATGCCCGGGTGGCGGACAACCAGGCCCGCACCGCAGGCCAGACGCAGGCCCTGCATGCGGCGATGCTGGAGCAGAAGTTTGGTCAGGTGAAGGGCAATATCCAGCGCACCGCGCCGCAGGTGACTGCCCTGCAACAGGCGGAAGGTGATGCCCGAGTGGCGAACAACCAGACCCGCACCGCAGGCCAGATGCAGGCCCTGCACGCGGCGATTCTCGATCAGAAGTTCGGTCAGGTGAAGGGCAATATCCAGCGCACCGCGCCGCAGGTGACTGCCCTGCAACAGGCCGAAGGTGATGCCCGTGTGGTGGGCAATCAGACCCGCACCGCAGGCCAGACGCAGGCCCTGCATGCGGCGATGCTGGAGCAGAAGTTTGGTCAGGTGAAGGGCAATATCCAGCGCACCGCGCCGCAGGT
>NZ_WLVC01000033.1:0-59454 GCF_016859735.1 Lelliottia sp. RWM.1
CTCATGATGTCCCTCTGGGATGCGCTCCGGATGAATATGATGATCTCATATCAGGAACTTGTTCGCACCTTCCCTAGTGTTCCTCCTTTTTTCTTGATAGCAGCCAGTATGTCCGCTCTATGCCAGTTCTCAGCACTGGCATTTTGCTCCTTTATCTGCGATCCTAATTGCTTATGAATACTCATAATGACCACTCATTACTAACATTAAGAATATGATTGATCATTAAAAGGAACTCGTCAATTAAAAATAAGGAACTAAATTCCTTTTTATGTGATAGGTCGCATATGACAGGCAAGAAAGAGAATCTCGTACAGTTCAGCGAAAGATTGAAATCACTAGTCCCTACAGGCAGCGGACGTGATTTCGCCAAAAAAGCTGGAATTGGGTACAGTACTGTACATAACTATCTTCAGGCAGTTTCAAGCCCTACACTGGAAAATCTCGTTCTACTGGCGAAGGCTGCTAATGTATCTGTCGAATGGCTGGCTACTGGCAAGGGGTTTGCTGAGCTGGTGAATGTAGCCCCGAACAATAGAGTACTGGAAGTACCTTTTATAAATAACGAGAATTGCCTTTTACTGGATTTGAGTATCTTTATCGATTTTCAAACAAAAGCGAAAGAGCTTGCAGCCCTTCGCGTTGATACTGACGTAATGCACCCAACGTTTTCACCAGGTAGTGTATTGCTCATAGACCAGAGCCAAAAGCAACTAAGAGAAGGGAAAGTGGTGGTACTGCACAAGGAAGGGAATTACTTGTACAAACGAATTCAGGTAGTTTCTGAAGGGTACTGTTTGGGCAGTGATAACAGCAAATACACTGCAATGTTCGTAAATGAGGAATCACTATCTTCTTTCGAAGTGCTTGGGGAAGTATTGGCAGTACTGAGCCATTTATAGTATCGAACTAATAGCCCATTTAAACGTCCTCAACACGTTTCTAAGGCGTTTTATACCTTTTGACGGAATGGTGATGGATTTAAGTCAAATGGCGTTCAGGGGCTTCCTGTGCGGGTTGGATTCAGTGGCGGGGCTGCGTGGCAACTCAGAAGACTTTGATTAATTACTTTGGTAGTACATGCAACACTGTTAGTTGTCTGAGCGATAGCGAGTAAAAGGCCTTGCGTTGTTTCGAGTAGTAGCGAGAAAAACGCAAAGTTACGATCTAATATTTGGTTTTTATAGAGACTAACGAGCAAAGCGAAGTTAGGCTCTCTAGAGACTGAATATCAGTAAGACACTTATACTTCAAAGTTATGGGTATGGGTTTATATTATATTAAGTTACGGTTATTCAGAAATAACCTCATATAGTGCATAAGTGGTTGACTTTACTACTATATATTGTACACACACTCACCACCACCCCATAGTAACCGTATTTTGACCATTTTCAATACGGTTATAGATATGGTTATTAATGAATTATAAATCAACCAGTTAAGGTCGATTGTTGTATTAGCGTGACTATAAAATACGGTTATCATCTCATTGTCACTATGAGATCTATAGCAGCCTGAGCATCTATCCCCGTATCAAGTAGGTCTTTAATTTCCTGTACTTGTTCGACTGTTAGTGGTTTCTTCTTCACATACTTTTTAAGACCATTCATAGTTGAACCATCACTCAATAACTTTTCAAAAGCTTGTGATACTAACATACAGATACGTTTATACTTCTCAATCGCAGATTCACTTGAAGGATAGGCTTGTCCTTTGTTCTGACGATATGCTTTCAAATGCTCGGCCACCATATACTTGCCAATTTCTGGAGCATTCTTAACGATATGGTATACATCTTCTTCTGGCACTCTGTTTTTACCAAGAAATTTACTTTCCTGTATTAACTTTCGCATCGCTTCTTTTGCTTCTTTGGAAAGTTTATATAGTGTGACGTTTTTCAATGCTGCCTGTACTTTTTTGTTGTTATGAATAGTTTCTTTTTTTGCCATGGTAAATACTCCTTTATCATGTACTAACAAGCCGTGTTAGTACTTCTTATAGTACTTTCCTAAAGTGAAAATACCAAACCCTACAATTTAGTTTAGAATTATATATTGATTGATACGATAGGTAAGTACTCAACTTTGCGTTATTGCCTTGCAAGTTTCTACAATTTTCACAGTACTACCAATTGCTTCTTTGAGTGTCTTACGTTTGTTTTTGTTTATTCATTACTTTATCCTTTGCTATACATTTCATTATTCTTAAATCACATGGTGGGGCTAGTTGGAGATAAGGGTTATACTCTTATTATATCCCACGATTGAGTTCCATCCCATTTCCTTTTAAAAAATTAGATGTCGCGGATAAAAGAGTAAGTAAGGAAAGAAAACCTTGCTTACTCTTGAAGTAATCAAATTTAAATACAATCGATCGCTTGTTTCATTTGCATTAATGGCTGTTTACTTCTGTATATCCTATCCGTCATTGTTTTATGAGCATGTCCCAGTATTGAGAACCTTACATGGTCTGGTACTTCATGAAGGTCTCGCAATCGATCAGACAAGCCATATCTATAGTCATGTGCTGTGTGCTTCATACCTGATTTTTTGAAAGCCGTACTAATAGCATTGCTGGCAGATGAATTATTAACCCAATGATATGTAGGTTTCTCTTCCCATATCCCTATCTTCAGAAGATTATCACTTAAAGGGATATCACGAATTGATTCGCTGTTCTTAACGGTTTTAGTACCAACATCATTAACACTAATGCATTTTATTATCTTTCCTTGATCTTCTTTCTCAATATAATCGTTTGAAGTGATCTGGATCGCCTCACCTATACGAACTCCTGTGTAATAAAGCAGATTTAGCAACCACCATAAGGTTCTAGAATCGGCAACATGCTGAGAAGCAATAATTTTTTGATGTTCCATTAATGAAACACCCGTTTTGATACTCACATTTTCAACATTCTTATAGTTCATCCCCAAAAAAGGATTCTTCTCAATGTAATCACGTTGCTTCATAGCGAAATTGAACATTGCAGAAACCTTAATGATGGCATCTTGTTTGGATCGAGGCGACTTACCCGAATCATCAAGAAACTTTTTATAAGTGCTCACAGTTTTCTTCGTAACTGAACCGACTGGTATATCTCCACACCATTCCAGAAAACTATTTACCGTTCTCTCATTGAGTACTTTGGTACTCTTCGCCCAATCAGCACCCATCTCTTCAAGCCACTCATTAATTACTGAAGATAGTAGCGGTGCTAAGTTAGTTTCTTGAGTTACTGGATACGTCAAGCCCTGACAAGCAGTAACAGCGGATAAAAATTCATCCTCTATTTGCTTATCTCTGGCCTTTAGAAGCGTTTCACGAATCAATAGTGGATTTGTATTCCCCATTAGCTGAGAGAGCCTTATAAAGGCTTCAGTGAGCTTTAAGGCACGATACTGAGCCACATTTCTGTCCTGGGTGCGTAGGCTAACCCGAAGAAGTTTCCCAGCTAATCGACGCTGCCACATGAAAGAGCGTTCAGAGGAAGCTGTCCTGTCTAAAAAACGCACATTTTGCTGTATAAAGATTGGATAAAGATCTGGTAAAGATTGCATGAAAACCCTCTTCAAATGAGAATGGTTCCCATCAATTCCCAAACACAACACTTATCGGTACTTAAGCGTCAAAATGTGACCTCTGGCAGATTTACATACTCTTACGCTATACTACCCGCTGAAATAATCAGCTCAACGCTACGAGCTGACGTTCTATGTGTTTTCACACAAATGTAATTAACTTCCCTTCCGAGGATCTGGCGTTAGGCCGGATAAACTATGTTAAACAGTATTTTAGTAATACTTTGCCTCATTGCCGTCAGTGCATTTTTCTCGATATCTGAGATCTCACTGGCCGCGTCCCGTAAAATTAAACTGAAGCTGCTTGCCGATGAAGGCAACATCAATGCATCCCGCATTCTGAAAATGCAGGAAAACCCAGGTATGTTCTTTACCGTGGTGCAAATTGGCCTGAACGCGGTCGCTATTTTGGGCGGTATCGTGGGTGATGCAGCATTTTCCCCGGCGTTTCATAGCCTCTTTATTCAATACATGTCCGCAGAACTGGCCGAGCAGTTGAGCTTTATTCTCTCCTTCTCACTGGTCACTGGCCTGTTTATTTTGTTCGCCGACCTGACCCCGAAACGCATCGGTATGATTGCGCCAGAAGCTGTTGCTTTGCGTATCATCAACCCGATGCGCTTCTGCCTGTTTGTGTTCCGCCCGCTGGTATGGTTCTTCAACGGACTGGCTAACGTGATATTCCGCATCTTTAAACTGCCGATGGTACGTAAAGATGACATCACCTCTGATGATATCTATGCCGTGGTGGAAGCTGGCGCACTGGCTGGCGTATTGCGTAAGCAAGAACATGAACTGATTGAGAACGTGTTTGAACTGGAATCCCGCACTGTGCCGTCATCCATGACCGGTCGCGAAAATATCATCTGGTTCGATCTGCACGAAGACGAACAGAGCCTGAAGAGCAAAGTGGCGGAACATCCGCACTCCAAGTTCCTGGTCTGCAATGAAGATATTGACCACATCATTGGCTACGTTGACTCTAAAGACCTGCTGAACCGCGTTCTGGCAAACCAAAGTCTGGCGCTGAACAGCGGAGTACAGATCCGCAATACACTGATTGTGCCGGACACTCTGACGCTCTCTGAAGCGCTGGAAAGTTTCAAAACCGCCGGTGAAGACTTTGCGGTTATCATGAACGAATACGCACTTGTTGTGGGTATTATTACCCTGAACGACGTGATGACCACGCTAATGGGTGACCTGGTAGGCCAGGGCCTGGAAGAACAAATTGTGCAGCGTGATGAGAACTCATGGCTTATCGATGGCGGGACACCGATTGAAGACGTGATGCGTGTGCTGGATATCGATGAATTCCCGCAGTCGGGTAACTACGAGACCATTGGCGGCTTTATGATGTTTATGCTGCGGAAAATCCCGAAACGTACCGACTCAGTGAAGTTCTCCGGCTACAAGTTTGAGGTGGTAGATATTGATAACTACCGTATAGATCAGCTGCTGGTGACGCGAATCGATAATAAACCGACGGTGCTGGTTCCGAAACTGCCAGATGCGGAAGAAAACGCGGCGGCGTAAGCCCTTATAAACATCAACGGCTCCCAATGGGAGCCGTTTTTTTATACTGCTTTAATTACTGCATAGCACGTTGGTTAAGCCATCTCAGTTTGCAGACGCAGAACCTGACGGTTGACTTCGGACATCACAGACAAATGCTGTTTGTCCTTCACTTTCGGGATAAGAATCTTACCTTTATCAAATTCGAAAGCGCCAACATCCTTGATATACAACCGTCCACGGAACAGGATCTTCACGTACTTCGCCACCTGAAGCGGGTTGTAGCGTTGGAAAATTTTCATTCTTGTATCTCCTGCGAATCATACGCTCTTGCGGTGCCACAATCGGCCCGACTGTCCTGAGCGCAAATTTTAGTGCTCAATGACTATAGACCAGAAAACCATTGATACCCAGTATGCATAAGTTTATTTACCTTTTGATTACAGTTATTCAGAATTTTCTTTGCACACCATTACTGAAGGCAGTATAAGCCGTCGTTTTTTCGTGGTTATGTGCGTTCACCCGCAAACTGGCATCGGGATTGCGGGAAAAGCCCATAGATCGCACTTATGCTTAAAGCCGTAAGACCAAGTGGTCTGATCACCTGCTAAAAATAAGGAAACACCATGACCCTACGTAACATCCTGGCCGCATCTTGCCTGCTGCTGCCCCTGATGGCTTGTGCACACAACTTTGAAAAAGGACAACGCGTGCCACCAGTCGGTATTGCTGACCGGGGAGAATTGATTCTCGACAATGATAAGTTTAGCTATAAACCCTGGAATAGCGCGCAGCTCACGGGCAAAGTGAGAGTTGTACAACATATTGCAGGGCGTACATCTGCAAAAGAGAAAAACGCCACCCTGGTTGAGGCGATCAAAGCAGCGCAGTTCCCTCACGATCGCTACCAGACCACCACCATTGTTAATACCGACGATGCAATCCCAGGCTCAGGCATGTTTGTTCGCAGCAGTCTTGAGAGTAATAAAAAGCTCTATCCGTGGTCGCAATTCATCGTCGACAGCGATGGTATCGCCCGCAAGACCTGGCAACTGGATGAAGAGAGTTCTGCAATCATCGTGCTGGATAAAGATGGCCGCGTGCAGTGGGCCAAAGATGGGGCATTAACTCAGGAAGAGGTACAGCAGGTTGTTGCCCTGCTGCACACGTTGCTGGCTCAGTAGATCGATACCCGGAAGCCGGGGTTTAAGAATGACTCGCGCGGGGTATAGTCCAGCGGCTTGCCCTGCCAGTCATGAACGTGCGCCCCGGCAGCGGCTGCGACCGCATGGCCTGCCGCCGTATCCCAGACGTTGGTAGGCCCAAAGCGTGGATAGAGCTGTGCGTGGCCTTCCGCGACCAGACAAAACTTAAGCGATGAGCCAATCGACGTGGTCTGGTGCTCACCCAGTTGTTGCAGGTATTCCTGCAATTCATTATCGCTGTGCGAACGACTGATCACCACCAGCGGCGGACGCGCATCACGTACCTGAATCTGCTTACGCACACCACACTCTTCTTTCCAGGCTTTACCTTCGGCTGCACTGTACATCACGTTCATCACCGGCGCGTATACCACGCCCAGCACCGCTTTTCCCTTCTCAATCAGCGCGATATTCACCGTGAACTCGCCGTTACGCTTGATGAACTCTTTGGTCCCATCCAGCGGGTCCACCAGCCAGTAACGCTGCCAGTGCTGGCGCTCTTCCCAGCCCTGAGGGGCTTCTTCCGACAGAACCGGAATATCGGGCGTCAGGGCCTGTAACCCCTTGAGAATAACCGCATGTGCCGCGATATCCGCCGCCGTAACAGGAGAGTTATCAGACTTGCTGACAACCTCCATCGGTTTCGATCCATCATACACTTGCATGATGGCCTCACCCGCATCCCGTGCGAGCTGACAAATCTTATCTAACATTTTCCACCTCTTCGTTAACGCAGTGGCTGTAACTATTTGTTTTATTTATATCGTAATCACTATCTGTGAGGCAATTCTGGTTTCATGGCGATTTTTTCTGGCAGCATTCACATTTCTGTAAGCAACAAAATATACATACATATTCTTTTGTGGCTTGGATCGAAAAAAGGACTCCTCTGATGATTAAGTTTAGCGCAACGCTCCTGGCGACGCTGGTTGCTGCAAGTGTACAAGCGGCGACAGTGGATCTTCGCATTCTGGAAACCACTGACCTGCATAGCAACATGATGGACTTCGATTACTACAAAGATAACCCAACAGAGAAATTCGGGCTGGTACGCACGGCAAGTTTGATTAACGCTGCTCGGGGTGAAGTGAAGAACAGCGTACTGGTGGATAACGGCGATTTAATTCAGGGTAGCCCGCTCGGTGACTACATGGCCGCGAAAGGGTTGCAAAAAGGTGAAATTCACCCGGTTTACAAGGCGATGAACACCCTGGATTATACCGTCGGCAACCTGGGAAACCACGAGTTTAACTACGGTCTGAACTATCTTCATAAGGCCCTGGCCGGGGCGAAATTTCCCTACGTTAACGCCAATATCATCGATGTTAAGACCCAAAAACCGCTCTTTACCCCATATTTAATTAAAGAGACTGACGTTCTCGATCAGGATGGTAAAAAACAGACGCTGAAAATCGGTTATATCGGTTTTGTGCCACCGCAGATCATGACGTGGGATAAAGCAAATCTCACCGGAAAAGTCACTGTTAACGACATCACCGAAACCGCACGCAAATATGTGCCAGAGATGCGCGAAAAAGGGGCGGACCTGGTCGTCGTCGTGGCGCACTCAGGTCTTTCAGCCGACCCATATCAAGCGATGGCAGAAAACTCCGTTTACTATCTGAGTGAAGTCCCCGGCGTTGATGCCATCCTGTTTGGCCACGCCCACGCGGTATTTCCGGGAAAAGACTTTGCCAGCATCAAAGGCGCGGATATCGACAAGGGGACGCTGAATGGCGTGCCATCAGTGATGCCGGGCATGTGGGGCGATCATCTTGGCGTGGTCGATCTGGTGCTCAATAACGATAGCGGTCAATGGCAGGTCACCCAGTCCAAAGCGGAAGCCCGTCCGATTTACGATGCGGTCGCTAAAAAGCCGCTGGCTGCCGAAGATAAAAAGCTGGTCGATGTGCTGAAGCACGACCATGACGCAACACGCGAGTTCGTCAGTAAACCTATCGGCAAATCCTCCGACAATATGTACAGCTTCCTGGCGCTGGTTCAGGACGATCCAACGGTTCAGGTTGTCAACCTGGCGCAAAAAGCCTACGCCGAACACTTTATCCAGGGCGATCCTGACCTGGCGAAACTGCCTGTGTTATCTGCTGCCGCACCGTTTAAGGTTGGCGGGCGCAAGAATGATCCATCCAGCTATACCGAGGTCGAAAAGGGCCAACTTACGTTCCGCAACGCTGCCGATCTCTATCTGTACCCGAACACCCTGGTGGTCGTAAAAGCAACGGGTAAAGAGGTCAAGGAGTGGCTGGAGTGTTCTGCCGGGCAGTTTAATCAGATCGATCCGAACAGCAGTAAACCGCAATCGCTGATCAACTGGGAGGGATTCCGTACCTATAATTTCGACGTCATCGACGGCGTGGATTATCAAATTGATGTTACCCAGCCTGCCAAATACGACGGCGAATGCCAGGCCATCAATCCGCAAGCTGAGCGTATCAAAGGCCTGAGCTTCAACGGAAAACCGGTTGATCCAGATGCAACGTTCCTGGTCGTCACCAATAACTACCGGGCCTACGGCGGCAAGTTTGCCGGAACCGGCGACAGCCATATTGCGTTTGCTTCACCGGATGAAAACCGTGCGGTTCTGGCGGCGTGGATCAGCGCCCGGACGAAAAAGGACGGAGAAATTCATCCTGCCGTGGATAAGAACTGGCGTCTGGCGCCGATCCAGAGTGAGACGACGCTGGATATCCGTTTCGAAACGTCACCGTCCGATAAGGCAGCAGCCTTTATCAAAGACAAGGCGCAGTACCCGATGCACAAAGTCGGTACAGATGATATTGGCTTTGCGATCTATCAGCTCGATCTGAGCAAGTAGCACACGGTGTGCCGGGGAGTCTTGGCGCTCACCCGGCACGTTACGCCGCACGATCGTCCCGATTAACCAACACCTTCGGCGTATTCACCTCAATCCAGTCCGCCAGGGCAGCAACTTTCTCACTCACCTCATCCCCCAGCGGCGTCAGGCTATACTCCACATGCGGGGGAACAACCGGATAAGAGACGCGGTCGATAAACCCGTCCTGCTCCAGCGCCTGTAACGATTGAGCCAGCATCTTCTCGCTGACCCCGCCCATTTTACGGCGCAGATCGCTGAAACGGTGTGTTCCCTGGCGCAACGCGACCAGGATCAATACCCCCCAGCGGCTGGTGACGTGTTTAAGCACTTCGCGAGAGGGACACTGCTCCGCAAACAGATTCCCGTCCCGCATTTGCTCGCTGAGTGTCGGAATAGACGTTTTCATACTTACCTTTTTGTACGTACTTACTAAAAGTTAGTTATGGTGATAGTGTGCCACAACACAAGACAAACACGAAGGAGATTCCTCATGATCGCAATCACCGGCGCTACTGGCCAGCTTGGCCATCTCGTTATTGAAAACCTGCGGAAAACCGTTCCGGCAAACCAGATTGTGGCCATTGTGCGTAACCCGGCAAAAGCCGACGCACTGAGCCAGCAAGGCATTGTCGTTCGCCAGGCCGATTACACCGACGAGGCTGCCTTCACTCAGGCGCTGAAAGGTGTGGATAAACTGCTGCTGATCTCGTCCAGCGAAGTCGGCCAACGCGCGGTACAGCATCAAAATGTCATTAATGCGGCCAAAGCGGCAGGCGTGAAATTCATCGCGTATACCAGCCTGCTTCATGCAGACCAATCACCGCTCGGCCTGCACGTTGAACACGTTGCCACCGAGAAAGCACTGGCCGGATCTGGCGTACCTTATGCCCTGCTGCGTAATGGCTGGTATACCGAAAACTATCTGGCAAGCGCACCGCCAGCCCTGGAACACGGCGTGTTTATCGGCGCTGCTGGGGAAGGCAAAATTGCATCAGCCCCCCGTGCCGACTATGCCGCAGCGGCAGCCAAAGTTGTTTCTGAAGAGGGACATGCAGGAAAGGTATATGAGCTGGCCGGTGATGCGGCATGGACATTAAGCCAACTGGCTGCGGAGCTGAGCAAACAGAGTGGTAAAAACGTGGTGTATCAGAACCTGAGTGAAGCCGATTTTGCCGCGGCACTGAAGGGGGTTGGCCTGCCTGCGGGTCTGGCTGATATGCTGGCAGACTCTGATACTGGCGCGTCTAAAGGAGGGTTGTTCGACGATAGCCATACGCTGAGCAAACTGATTGGTCGCCCAACGACGCCGCTCGCTGAGAGCGTCAAAGGTATCCTGTAGTTGTTACAAACTGGTTATTTTTTGTGGCATCCCCACGGGTCATCTCTGATAATGAAGAGATGACCCAAAAGGAGGCTCAACGTGCAAGGCGTACCTGAACAGTTCATTGATGAAAGAGACAGCGCCCGCTTTCGCCATCTGGCGCAGGTTCCGGGTGTTGAACTGTATCATGCACACATCTCACGTTACGCCTTTGAGCCTCACACTCATGAAGCCTTCGGCATCGGCGCGATTGAAGCCGGAGCCGAGCGTTTTCGCTACCGCGGCACGCAATACGTCGCCCCGGTGAATTCGGTTGTCACCATGAACCCGGACGAGCTTCACACCGGCGAAGCTGAAACCGCCGACGGCTGGCGCTACCGGATGGTGTATCTCGATCCTGATTTACTGGAAGAGGTCACTGGCCTTCGTCACTGGTGGTTTAGTGATGTCACGCGCCATGACCCACTGCGCTCGCAGCAGATCTGTCAGCTTATTTATGGCCTGTGGCATACGGATGATCCGCTGGCGCAAAAAGGGTTGCTGCTGGACTTAATCGAGACATTCCAACCGCTGGCGCACCATGCGCCCATGATTCGGGAAGGGGCACACCGTTTTGAACGAGCGAGGGAGTATCTGCACGACAACTATATGCACGCGCTCACACTGGATGAACTGGCAAACGTCGTGTCGTTGAGTCCATACCATTTCCAGCGCCAGTTCAAAGCGCATTTCCATGTCACGCCTCATCAAATGCTGATGGCAATCCGCCTCTGGCGTGCAAAGGCCTTCCTCACTCATGGTATGCCTGCGGCAGAAGTGGCCGCAGCAACCGGGCTAACCGATCAGTCGCATTTGACCCGGGCTTTCACCCGCCGCTACGGCATCACGCCCGTTCGCTACCAGAAACAGGTCGCCAGGCGCTAATGCGCAATCTCATACAATACGCGCACATTGCCTCTTCCTACACTGGCGGTATCTGAATGAGTGTGGACAGAAAAAATGATTAGCGGCGTGTTGTATGCCCTGCTTGCAGGTTTGATGTGGGGATTAATTTTTGTGGGTCCATTGATTGTGCCAGAGTACCCGGCCGTACTGCAGTCAATGGGCCGCTATCTGGCGCTGGGGCTGATCGCCCTTCCTCTTGCCTGGCTGGGTCGCAGACGTTTGCAACAGCTTAGCCGCCAGGACTGGATAACCGCTTTGGCATTAACCATGATGGGCAATCTCATCTATTACGTCTGCCTGGCAAGCGCCATTCAGCGTACAGGCGCTCCGGTTTCGACCATGATTATCGGCACATTGCCCGTCGTGATCCCGGTCTTTGCAAACCTGCTTTACAGCCACCGCGACGGCAAACTGGCATGGTCAAAAATGGCTCCGGCTCTGGTTTGTATTGCGGTGGGGCTGATTTGTGTCAATGTCGCGGAGCTCCGGAATGGGCAGGAAAACGTCAACTGGTGGCGCTACGGTTCTGGCATCTTGCTGGCGCTGATTTCAGTGGTGTGCTGGGCGTGGTATGCCCTGCGCAATGCCCGTTGGCTGCGGGAAAACCCGGACAAACACCCGATGATGTGGGCGACGGCACAGGCGCTGGTTACTCTGCCCGTGTCACTGCTTGGCTACGTGGCTGCCTGTGCATGGCTTGGGGCGCAACAGCCGGAATTTGCCTTACCCTTTGGGCCACGACCGTGGGTCTTTGTCGGCTTAATGGTTGCAATCGCGGTGCTCTGTTCCTGGGTTGGCGCGTTGTGCTGGAATATCGCCAGCCAGAAGCTGCCGACGGTGATCTTAGGGCCGCTGATTGTCTTTGAGACTCTGGCAGGTTTGCTCTATACATTCCTGATGCGCCAGAGCGTTCCGCCATTGTTAACGGCCTGCGGGATCGCATTGCTCGTGGTCGGGGTGGTGGTTGCGGTAAGAGCGAAGCCAGAAAAACCGACGGTTGTTCCGGCTTCGGAAGTGTGACTTTTTTGACGGGCGGTGGCTATGCCTTACCTGGCCTGCGTTGTCATGATTTTGCAGACCCGGTAAGCGCCAGCGCCACCGGGCAAGATGTTAAAACGTTTCCCAGTTTGCTTCAGAAGAGGTTGAAACAGGCTGCGTTTTTGGTACATACGCTTTCACTGGAGCCGCTTTGGCCGCCTGGTTACGGGTGATCTTAAACACCGCTACCGCTTCGTTCAGGCGTGCAGCCTGATCTTCCAGAGCCGCCGCCGCCGCCGCAGACTCTTCCACCAGCGAGGCGTTTTGCTGAGTGACGCGATCCATCTCAGCCACTGCCTGCCCAACCTGATCGATACCACGGCTTTGTTCATCAGAGGCTGACGCGATTTCACCCATAATATCGGTGACGCGCGTTACCGCGTTCACGATTTCTGCCATCGTTTCCCCTGCTTCATTCACCAGTTGCGAGCCCGCATTTACGCGATCGCCGGAGTCATCAATCAGCGCTTTAATCTCTTTTGCAGCCTGAGCACTACGCTGGGCCAGGGTACGAACTTCACCCGCGACCACCGCAAACCCACGGCCTTGCTCACCAGCACGCGCGGCTTCAACCGCGGCGTTCAGTGCCAGAATATTGGTCTGGAAAGCAATCCCGTCGATCACATTCGTGATCTGCGCAATTTTGCTGGAGCTGGTGGCGATTTCATCCATGGTACGCACCACGCCTTCCACGACGTTACCGCCTTTCTTCGCGGTGGATGACGCATCCAGTGCCAGACGCGAAGCCTGACGCGCGTTGTCGGCGTTTTGCTTCACGGTTGCTGTCAGTTGCTCCATGCTGGCTGCCGTCTCTTCCAGGGATGCCGCCTGCTGCTCGGTACGGGATGAGAGATCGTTGCTACCCGCGGAAATTTCGCCTGCGCCGGTGTAGATCGTATCCGCGCCTTCACGCACCACGCCGACGGTATTCGCCAGTGCGGTTTGCATCTCCTGAACGTTATGCGCCAGCAGAGCCATTTCATTTTTACCACTGGCCTCAATAGGCTGCGTCAAATCACCCGCCGCTATCGCGCGAATATGCCCAATAACATCATGCAGTGGCAGCAGAAGGACACGACGCATCGCAACCCAACTGGAAATAATGATCGCCATGACCGCCAGCATCACGGCGGAGAGGATCCACAGAATGCGTTTGTAATCGCTCTCGTTATCCTTAATACCTTTATCGGTCAGCATTGTCTGCGCGTGACGCCATTCACGATAGACTTTCTGCATCGCCGTTTGTTTTTGCTCAGCATTTTGCTTGAACATATCTTCCAGGTTGCCCTGTGACAGCAGAACATTCATTTGAGTCAGCGTCGCGGAGTAGATGCGATATTGCTCTTCAAGTTGTTTGCTAAGGTCGTCATCCAGACCGGGAGTATTGGGCAGCGCGTAGTATTTGTCGTAATGGTCTTGCGCCTCTGCCAGCAGGTTTTTCGCTGTCGCAACCAGCTCAGTCAGTTGTCCACCGTTGATCTGTGTTGCGACGCTGCTTTGCAGACGAAGCATGCCGCGGTTCAGGGTGACACGCGCCTGATTCAGGCTGATCCATGCATCAGTAAACTCCGCTACGTTCTTGCTGGACACCTGAGACACGGTGAAGTTGTCTTTGTCGTTATTGAGGGCATTGATAAAAATAGCCGCAGAGAGCAGTTGCATGATGCCGAGCACAAGCAGCACCGAGACCAGGAGGGTAATCACTTTTATACGTTTAAACATTCGTCGCCTTTTTTATATGCAGGATATTGTCTGACGTGTATCTATCGGCAGGCGCAGCGGGTTGTTTAACGTCCCCCCACCTTTCAAAACTTTCGAAAGGGGATTTTCTAAAGCCATTCAGCGAGTTAAACCTTAAGATTTTTTTGTGATCTAGCTCCCATTTTCTTGTTTGCCCCTAAAGGGTTATAGTATCGCTTTAAAGATGCATTTAAAATGCATTTTATATTATTAATGACGAGGTAACTGCTATGGCCTTTCGCGACCAACCTTTAGGTGAGCTGGCGCTCTCTATCCCGCGCGCTTCCGCACTGTTTCGTAAATACGATATGGATTACTGCTGCGGCGGTAAGCAAACTCTGGCGCGTGCAGCCTCACGCAAAGAGCTGGATGTTGATGCCATAGAAGCTGAGCTGGCAACATTAGCAGAGCAGCCTGTCGAGAAAGACTGGCGCGCCGTTGCGCTGGCTGAAATCATCGATCACATCATTGTGCGTTACCACGATCGCCACCGCGAACAACTACCGGAACTGATCCTGCAAGCAACCAAAGTTGAACGTGTTCACGCCGACAAAGCCTCCGTTCCGCGCGGTCTGGCGAAATACCTGACCATGCTGCACGAAGAGCTGTCCAGCCACATGATGAAAGAGGAACAGATCCTGTTCTCGATGATTAAACAAGGCATGGGCAGCCAGGCAATGGGTCCGATCAGTGTGATGGAAAGTGAACACGACGATGCGGGTGAACTGCTGGAAGTGATCAAACACACCACGAACAACGTTACACCGCCACCTGAAGCATGCACCACCTGGAAAGCGATGTATAACGGCATCAATGAACTGATCGACGACCTGATGGAACACATCAGTCTTGAGAACAATGTTCTGTTCCCGCGTGCCCTCGCTGGTGAATAAAAAAAGACGCCCAAGAGCGTCTTCATAAAGTTCGAATTCGGCCACAGCATACGTGGCCTTTTTTGTTAGCGCATTCCCGCCATACGTTTCTTACCGATAAACAACCAGCCCAGACCCAGTGCGATGAACCACAGTGGCGTCACGATCAGTGCCTGACGGGTGTCATCTTCCAGCGTCAGCAGTACCAGTACGAAGACAAAGAATGCCATGCACACCCAGCACATCAGTTTGCCGAGCGGCATCTTGTAGATGGATTTTTCATGCAGGTGCGGACGCTGTTTGCGGTACACCAGGTACGAGCACAGGATGATGGTCCAGACGAACATGAACAGGATTGCAGAAACCGTTGTAATCATGGTGAACGCACCAATCACACTTGGGTTAACGTAGAGCATCACCACACCACCCAGCAGGCAGATACAGGAGAATGTCAGCCCTTTCGCAGGTACAGCACGCTTAGAAAGCTTCGCAAACGCACTCAGCGCAACACCTTCCTGCGCCAGACCGAACAGCATACGGCTCGTCGAGAACACGCCACTGTTCGCGGAAGAGGCCGCCGAGGTCAGTACCACAAAGTTAATCAGGCTCGCCGCAGCAGGCAGCCCCACCAGCACAAACAGCTCAACAAACGGGCTCTTGGTAGGAACAACCGAGCTCCACGGTGTGACCGACATTATGATGATCAGCGCAAACACGTAGAACATGATGATACGAATCGGAATCGAGTTGATGGCACGTGGCAGGGACTTCTCCGGATCTTTGGTTTCCGCTGCTGTCGTCCCGACCAGTTCAATACCCACGAAGGCAAATACCGCAATCTGGAAGCCTGCGAAGAAACCACTCAGCCCTTTCGGGAACCAACCGCCCTCATTCCAGAGGTGCGTGAAGGATGCTTCAACCCCATTTGGTGACTGGAAATGGGTGAGAACCATCACCAGACCTACAACGATGAGTCCAACGATGGCCACAATTTTAATCATCGCAAACCAGAATTCCATCTCACCAAACATTTTTACGGTGGCGAGGTTCAGGCTCAGTAGCAGGATGATCACCGCAAGCGAGGCCACCCAGTCTGACAAACCGGGGAACCAGAACTGTGCATAAGCGGTAATCGCCACGACGTCAGCCATACCGGTAACAACCCAGCAGAACCAGTATGTCCAGCCGGTGAAATAGCCTGCCCAGGGCCCGAGCAAATCAGAGGCGAAATCGCTGAAGGATTTGTATTCGAGATTCGAGAGCAGCAATTCACCCATTGCTCGCATCACGAAAAAGAGCATAAAACCGATGATCATATAAACGAATATGATCGACGGCCCGGCAAGACTGATCGTTTTACCTGACCCCATAAACAGCCCTGTGCCAATAGCACCGCCGATGGCGATAAGCTGAATATGACGGTTTGTAAGATTGCGCCGTAGCGACTGTTCAGACGAAGCCTCTTCAGCGGCAACGACTTTTACCTGATCTACCATGTGATATTTTCCTGTTTGTGCCTGTCTGTGTTGTTAAGGCTCTTCTGGCCTTTAAATACGTCAAAAAGTGACGGTCCCTTATAAAAGGACTCATCGATATTAGGTAAGAATCGGCGGGATGAATACTATGATTTGGATATTATGTTAATAATATGTTTAAAGTGAGTGTCATATCACTCATACAACGCGAAACAGCTCACAAAAATACACGCAACAGTTTCGTTTGCAAGATAAAATGTTGATTCTGTCGTAACTATAGGTTTTATCACTATTTTCCTCTCCCCTAACGGAGAGAGGAAATAAGAAAAGCCGATTACAGGATTTCCAGTAATTCGACTTCAAAGACCAGAGTGCTGAATGGAGGAATGGACGCGCCAGCGCCACGTTCGCCATACGCCAGGTTCTGCGGGATGGTCAGTTCCCATTTAGAGCCAACTGGCATCAGGGTCAATGCTTCGATCCAGCCTGCAATGACGCCGTTAACCGGGAATTCAGCTGGTTCGCCGCGCGCAACAGAACTGTCGAATACAGTACCGTCGATCAGCTTACCGGTGTAGTGAACACGTACGTGGTCGGTACGTGCCGGAATAGCGCCTTCACCCTGGGTGATCACACGGAACTGCAGCCCAGACTCGGTGCTGCTCACGCCTTCACGCTCACGGTTTTCTTCCAGGAATTTCACACCTTCAGCTGCCATTTCTTCGAAACGAGCACGACGAACGGTGTCTGCACGTTCATGGATTTCGCGCAACGCACGGTGAACAACATCAACCGGAACGGCCGGGTGTTTGCCTTCCAGCGCATCAGCGATACCCGCCACCAGAGCTTCAGGTAACAGTCCTTCCAGGCCGGATTCGCTCAGTTGCTGTCCTACCTGCAAGCCGATACCGTAGCTTGCCTGCGCTTCGATAGTGTCAAAAGTCGGGGTGGTCATGGGTTTTCCTTCCATCACATTTAAAGTAGCGGGCAGCATATCAGCCATGCCCTTATGGGTAAAACTTTGTCTTAAGTAAAGGTGACAAACTGCGGCGAAACAGAAACAATAGAGCGGACCAGGATTAATCCCGAACTGATGTCACGGAAGTCGTCTTTGCTACGCCGTTCAGGCAGTTAGCAAACTATACTTCGGAACACAGGATAAAAAAGACGCGGAGCAGGAGGAGAGCCATGCCCGGGCGATTTGAACTGAAACCTACCCTGGCGAAAATCTGGCATGCGCCGGACAATTTTCGCATCATGGACCCTCTGCCGCCCCTGCACCGCAGAGGCATTATTATTGGGGCACTGCTGCTGATTATTGGCTTCCTGCTACCGTCTGGCGACGACGGCGATACCACGCCAGTCACGCGGAATGCACAACTGGACCTCCAGTCGCAAACGCGACCACAGCCTGACGCCCAGCCAATGCAGACTCAACTGGTCACACCGTCTAACGATCCTGGCCAGGTCGCTCCCGTTGAACCAGAACCTGTGCAGGAAGAGCAGCCACAGGAACAGACCACGGTTTCCACACCGCCGCCACAACATCAGACAGGTATTGAGCAGCAGTGGCGCTCATACCGGGTTGAACCAGGAAAAACACTGGCACAGCTGTTCCGTGACCACAGCCTACCACCGACAGATGTCTATGCTATGGCGCAGGTAGAAGGCGCAGGTAAACCGCTCAGCAATTTGCAAAACGGTCAGATGGTGCAAATTCGACAGAATGCCAGTGGCGTCGTCACGGGCCTGACCATTGATACTGGCAATGGGCAGCAGGTACTCTTCACGCGCCAGAATGATGGCAGTTTCATTCGCGTAAGATAACGCGCAGCGGGTTATTGCGCCTCCAGAAGCCAGCTGAGAATGGTATCTTTGATCACCCTTCTTCTGGCTTCCAGTGCTTCTACTGATGTCATACTCATATGGTAGACAAGCCCGAGGGTGTGCTGGTTGATCAGATAATATGCCCCCAGAGCAGCAATACTGATATTCACCTGCAAGGGATCAATATCCCGTTTAAAAAGGTTTTTTTTCTTCCCTTCTTCCAACAGATTTGCCATTAGCTGAAGATGGGCGTGATTGATTTCCGGCAATCGCGCTGACTTTTTGTAATGCTCACCTTTGCTTTGATTTTCGCTATTTACTATTTTCAAAAACCAGGGATTTTCGATGTAGTAATCCCAGGTAAAATCTATCAGCTTTTCTATTGCAGCCACGGGTGACAGCCCCGTCGTGTCCAGTGCCTTTTCCCTTTGCCGAATATCATTCCAGGTAAACTCCAACACTTCGATAAACAAATTCTCTTTGTTACCAAAATGGTGATAAACGGTCTGTTTGCTGCAACCTGCCGCTTTCACAATATTATCGACCCTGGCCCCTTCGTAACCGTATTCAGCAAATTCATTGACCGCACACAGCAGAAGTTTCTCTTTCAGACTTTGCGTGCTGCTGGAATCGAAATACATGTCACCTCCCTCACTCAATTCAATCTCATCATCATAACCCTATTTAAATTCCGCTTCACAGAAAAGAAATATGATTATTAATCAATGCATTAAAAATAATAAGGTGATCATAACCACAAATCAACCAACTAGATGGTTGATCTAATTATGATCTAATAGCATCTTATAATTACACCAGAAACCATTTTCCTAATGAGGTTAATTATGTCTTTCAACAAACCCGTTGCCATCATCACTGGCGCGGCACGCGGCATAGGTAAAAGCTGTGCCATTGAACTGGCACGAGCAGGATTCAATCTGTTGATTAATGACAGGCCTGATGATGTAAGCATCGGGAAACTCAATGAAACACGCGAAGCCTGCCAATGCGAAGGGGCTGAGGTTCTCTGTTTCCCGGCTGATATTGCAGATCTGACACGCCATGAGGAGATGCTGGACGCCGCGCAGCATCGCTGGGGACGCCTGGACTGCCTGCTGAATAACGCAGGGATCTCAGTGAAAAAACGCGGAGACATCCTTGATATGCAGCCCGACAGCTTCGATGAAAATATCAGCGTTAACACGCGCGCACCTTTCTTCCTCAGCCAGTCTTTCAGTAAACGCCTGCTGGCAAAACCGGCTCACGACGCACAGCACAGGTCGATTATTTTTGTCAGCTCTATCAATGCAGTGATGCTGGCGATGAATCGTGGGGAATACACCATGGCAAAAACCGCCGTTTCTGCCGCTGCGCGCCTGTTTGCCGCTCGATTAATTAGCGATCAAATCGGCGTCTATGAAATCCGCCCCGGTCTTATCAAAACCGACATGACTCTCCCGGCAACCGCCTACTACGATGAGCTGATCGCCAACGGGCTTGTGCCGCAAGGACGCTGGGGCTTTCCCGAAGATATCGCCTCCACCGTTCGTGCAATGGCAGAAGGTAAGCTGATTTATACCTGTGGGCAGGCGGTCGCCATTGATGGTGGACTCAGCATGCAACGCTTCTGAGGACAGATGATGAGAGATCTTCAGTACAACCCTGGCCTCTACAGCATCAATACCGCGACACTCGGGTTTAATACCTCACTGCCCACCATTATTGATGCCTGCGCTGCCAGAGGTATTGGTGCAATCGCCCCCTGGCGGCGTGAGATTAAGCCGGGAGAACATCACAACATCGCCCGACAGCTTGCCGCGAATAATATCCACGTTTCCGGCTATTGCCGTAGCACTTATTACACAGCCGCCACCCAGGCTGAGAGAAATAAGGCTGTAGATGACAACCGTCGGGCACTGGATGACGCAGCCATTCTCAACGCTGCCTGCTATATGCAAGTCGTCGGCGGCCTTGCGCAAGGGAGCAAGAATCTTCATGAAGCCAGAGAGCAGGTGAAAGCGGGGATTCGGCAGCTATTACCCCACTCTCGTGAGGTCGGCGTACCGATTGCGCTGGAGCCACTGCATCCCATGACGGCGGCTGATCGCTCATGTCTCTGTTCACTCCGCCAGGCACTCGATTGGTGTGACGAACTGGATCCCGATGGTGAATTCGGGCTGGGTGTCGCTGTAGATGTTTACCATCTCTGGTGGGACCCGGATCTTGCCAGTCAAATTCAGCGCGCCGGACGACGCATTCTCGCCTTTCACGTTTCTGACTGGCTTATCTCCACCACAGATCTGGTCAATGACCGGGGAATGCCGGGCGACGGTGTTATTGAAATCCAGTCGATTCGCCACCTGGTTGAAAACGCAGGTTATCGTGGCGCTGTCGAGCTGGAAATCTTCTCTACTTACTGGTGGCAACAAGACCTGAACCGCACGCTGGATATTAGCGTCGATCGCATCGCTCATTTTTGCTGAGGAATTACCATGAAAAAGCAACCTGTTCTGCTCAGCAGAGCAGCGGCCTCCTGCCGCCTGACGCTGAACCGGGAAGACAAATGCCATGCCATTAACGAGGAGATGATCGAGTGTCTCGACCGCTTGCTAATCGATATCGAACAAGATGAATCATTACGCCTGGTCGAACTGACCGCCACAGGCGATAAATTTTTCTGTGCAGGTGGTGATATCAAATCCTGGTCTGCTTATTCACCGCTGGATATGGGGAGAAAGTGGATTAAACGTGGGAATGAAGTCTTCGACCGGCTACGCAATTTACCTCAGTTAACGCTCGCTAACATTAATGGTCATGCCATTGGCGGTGGCCTCGAACTGGCGCTGTGCTGCGATATTCGAATTGCACGCCCAACGGCCAAGTTTTCCTCACCAGAGGTGATGCTCGGCATGGTTCCCGGCTGGATGGGTATTGAACGTCTGCTTGCACAGGTCGGCCCTGCGCTAAGCCGCGAAATGCTGCTGCTGGGGAAAAGGCTCACAGCAGAACAGGCCTGCACAGCCCAGCTCATCAATGCCGTGGTTGAAAATGACCTTGCTGAGGGCTGGATTACCGAGCAACTCGCCACGCTGGAAAAATGCGGTCCCGTTGCATTGGCCCACATCAAGCAGTTGATCCTCGCATTAGAGAACAAACATGCCGCGTTACAACACCAGCTATTAGCCGGATTGATGTCCGCCACTCAGGATTGCCAGCAGGCAACCCGCGCCTTTGCTGAAAAAGGTGACGTTCACTTCAGTAACCACTAGAGAGAAATGACGATGCAGAAATTAGCAACAGCGCAAGCGCTGGTCGCGACTATCCACGACGGTGCAACCATCGCTATCAGTGGTAACGGCGGCGGGATGGTAGAAGCAGACCATCTGCTGGAAGCACTGGAGGCGCGCTTCCTCGAAACAGGTCATCCTCGCGACCTGACGCTGGTTCACTCACTAGGTATTGGCGATCGAGACAGGAAAGGAAGTAACCGTTTCGCCCATGCCGGCATGCTCCGGCGAGTGATTGCCGGACACTTTACCTGGTCTCCCAAAATGCAGGAACTGGTTCGCAAGGAAGAGATCGAGGCCTACTGTTTTCCTGGAGGCGTCATTCAGGCATTGCTCCGGGAAATTGGCGCGGGCCGCCCAGGGCTTTTCACCCATGTAGGGCTGGACTCCTTTGTCGACCCACGTCATGGCGGTGGAAAATCGAACGCCCGAACAACGGATAATCTGGTCGAGATTATTGAGATTGACGGTGAAAAAAAACTCCGCTATCTCCCCTTCAAGGTCGACTACGCCATCATACGTGGAACCTACGCCGATGCGCGCGGCAATGTCAGCCTGGAAGAAGAAGCCATTGATATGGATAGCTACTCAATGGCACTGGCCGCGCACAACTGCGGTGGAAAAGTGTTCGTACAGGTCCGCGATGTACTCGAAACAGGCGCCATCGAGCCACGGCGAGTAAAACTCCCGGGCATTCTGGTTGACGGTATTGTTGAATATCGCGAACAGTCGCAAACCTACCTCGGCGGCTATGACCTGACCATCAGTGGACAGCATCGCCGTCGCTGCTCAACGGACGCCATCGCTCTTCCTGAACATCCTGTACGACGGTTGATCGCTCGTCGTGCCGCTCGTGAGTTGATTCCTGGGGCATCCACCAACTTTGGTTTTGGTATTCCTGGCGGCATTCCCGGTATAGCCCTACGCGAAGGTGTGCCTTACAACAGCCTGTGGTTAAGCGTCGAACAAGGCGTTCATAACGGCATGATGCTGGATGATGCATTCTTTGGTTGCGCACGCAATGCCGATGCCATTCTCTCTTCGCTGGATCAGTTCGAGTTCTATAGCGGCGGTGGGATTGATGTAACGTTCCTTGGTATGGGGGAAATGGATCAGTACGGCAATGTAAATGTCTCACACCTTAATGGAAGTTTAATTGGCCCAGGCGGTTTCCTGGAGATTGCCCAGAATGCCCGTAAAGTGGTCTTCTGCGGCACATTTGATGCCAAAGGAAGTAAGGTTAATGTCACGCCCGATGGCCTCGCTATCCTCCAGCCTGGTCAGGTCCCCAAACTCGTGACGCAGGTGGAGAAAATCACCTTCAGTGGCCAGTACGCCCGGCAAAAAGGGCAAGAAGTTCTGTATATCACGGAACGTGCCGTTTTCCGTCTGGCCGAACAAGGCGTCGAGTTAATTGAGATTGCCCCAGGAATTGAGATAGAGCGCGATATTTTACCCTTCATGGCGTTCCAGCCGCTCATTAACCAACCCCGGCTCATGGATACCGCACTTTTCACGCCAATGGAGGAGAGCATATGAGCAACACGAATGATGCAATCCTTGATGCGCTGACGCATGTCTCCTTTCCAAAAGGATTTGATCATGCTGAACCTGAGTCAACGCTGACACTTGAAGGGCTCACCTGGCCAGTATGGCATGCTGATGCTCTGGTAGTTGGCAGCGGTGCTGCAGGTTTACGCGCCGCCATTGAGCTAAAACGGCGTAAACAGAAAGTGCTGCTGGCAACAGCAGGTTTGTATATGGGGACATCCGCATGCTCCGGTTCAGATAAACAAACCCTCTTTACCGCGGCAACCGCAGGTAATGGCGATAGCTTTATGAGGCTTGCGGATGCGCTTGCCAGCGGTGGAGCGATGGATCTCGACACAGCGTATGTGGAAGCGGTTGGCTCACTGCACACACTGGGGGGGTTACAATATCTTGGTCTGGAACTTCCGGAAGATCGCTTTGGTGCAATTCTTCGTTATCAGACCGACCACGATGAAGCCGGGCGGGCGACATCCTGTGGGCCACGCACCTCAAGACTGATGGTGAAAGTCCTGCTGGAGGAGGTAAAACGCCTTCATATCCCATTGTTAACCAGCGCTACCGTTATCAAACTGCTCCGCCACAGCGATGACGAGGGAACAGAACGAGTCATCGGCGCAGTTCTGGTGACCAACTCGCGCGCCCATAATGCGTGGGGATTGGCTATCGTCATGACACCTAATGTGGTGCTAGCGACTGGCGGTCCTGGCGAACTCTACCGTGACAGCGTCTATCCGAATAAGTGTTTCGGTTCATTGGGGCTGGCACTGGAAGAGGGGCTGACGCTCGCCAACATTACCGAGAGCCAGTTCGGTATTGGTACTCCGCGCAGTACTTTCCCATGGAATCTTTCCGGCACTTATGTGCAGGTCATCCCTTACATCTACTCCACCGACAATAACGGTTCAGAATACAACTTTCTGGCCGATTACTACCGCACCACTCAGGAGCTGGCATCGAATATCTTCCGTAAAGGGTATCAGTGGCCTTTCCACGCATCACGGATTATGGACTTTGGTTCAAGTTTGCTGGACATGGCCATTGCACACGAGCAGTCGTTAGGCCGAAAAGTGTTTATGGACTTTAACCGTAATCCCGAAGCTGTACCTGGCGATCTCCCTTTTTCACTGGCGCGGGTTGATGAGGACGTTCGAGCCTATCTGGAAAACAATCAGGCATTGAATTCTTTGCCGATTCAGCGGCTTAAACAGATGAATCCGCTTTCCATTTCTCTCTACAAAATGCATGGTCACGATCTGACCAAAAAACCGCTGCAATTTACCATGAACAACCAGCACATGAACGGCGGCATTGAAGTAGATATCTGGGGACAAACTTCCCTGAAAGGCTGCTTTGCCGTGGGTGAAGTTGCAGGTACGCATGGTGTGACACGCCCTGGCGGTGCTGCACTGAATGCCGGACAGGTGTTTGCGGTTCGCCTGGCTCGCTATATTGGCGAAAGCGGCAGCACTCTCATGGGCCAGGTGACAGCAGAGGTAGCGTCGGACTCTCTCCGTGATGTCACAGGGATCATCACTCATGCACTGGCAAATGATACTGGCATGAGTATTCCGATCTTACGCTCACAGCTTCAGGCACGAATGTCCGATCACGCGGGTTTTATCTGTCATCCCGCAAGCACACACCAGGCGGCAGCAAGCGCCAGGATCACCGCAGAGTTTGTCTACCAGAATGGGCTAACCATTAATCATGCCGCCGAAATTGCTGGGTTGTTTATGTGGCGACAAATGGCGCTAGCATCCGCAGCGATATTAACCACACTGGACCACTATCTTGCCGGCGGTGGCGGGAGTCGTGGTGCGCGCATTGTCCTTGATAATCAGGGAACATGTCTGCCTCTAACCCGATTAGGGCCAAAAGCATCGTGGCGTTTTCGCCCGGAGAAGGTCAGCGATAAGCAGCATAAGCTAACGGTGACGTTCCAGGATGCTGAATTCATTGTTCGCAGAAAACCACTGCGTAATTTCCCGGATATACATGGTAATTATTTTGAAAAAAACTGGCCGGACTTTTTATCGGGGGAGATATACCGCATCAAAAATTAAATAACTTACCTCAACAATTAAGTCGGTAACATTCGGTGGCAAGGAGTACCCATTTCCGTTACCGCAATAATATTAAATCACAAGTTTAATAAATTACCACCGTCATAAATTAAAGGGTTTAATTATGAAAAAAATAAAAAACTACCGATGGCATATGATTGCACTCGTATGTTTTATTACTGTTATTAACTATCTGGATAGAACTGCTTTAGGGATTGCTGCACCTACAATTATGGAAACCACCGGCATAACGAAGGAACACTATTCCTGGATTGTCAGTGCGTTCCAGTTCGCTTATACGTTAGGTCAACCCGTGATGGGCTTCTTTATTGATACCGTCGGTTTAAAACTCAGCTTTGCCATTTGTGCCGCAATCTGGGGGCTCGCGACGATGGGGCATGCGCTTACAGGCAGTTGGCAGGGACTGGCATTTATGCGTGCACTCATGGGTTTCAGTGAAGCCTCCGCCATTCCTGCGGGTGTTAAGACGGCATCAATCTGGTTTCCAGCTAAAGAGCGCGGAATTGCCACTGGTGTATTTAATATGGGGACGTCGCTGGGTGCGATGTTAGCACCGCCATTGATTGCCTGGTGTATTATGTTTCATAGCTGGCAATTTGCGTTTCTGGTCTCAGGTAGTCTGGCGCTAATAGCGGCATTGTTATGGTTCTTTTTATATAAAGACCCCAAAGATGCGTCACGATTATCTAAGGAAGAGCGTGAATATATTGAATCGGGGCAGGAGCAATATTTAAAAACGGATAAAAAAGAAAAAACATCTGTCAAAAATATTCTCAAACAACGTAATTTCTGGGGTATTGGTATTGCCCGTTTTCTGGCTGATCCAGCATGGGGGACAATCAACTTCTGGGTTCCTATATTTTTCGTTGAAACACTTCATTTTAGCTTAAAAGAGATTGCCATGTTCGTCTGGCTGCCTTTCTTACTCGGCGATCTTGGCTGTCTTGCCAGCGGCTTTGTTGCGAAGTTTTTCCATGACCGCGGTATAAACCTGATTAACTCCAGACGCATTACCTTCAGCATTGCGGCTGTCATTATGATGACCATCGGTCTGGTCAGTATCGTCGAAAATCCCTATATCGCGGTGTTACTGATCAGCATCGGCGCATTCTCTCATCAGATGCTTTCCACTGTGGCGGCCACACTGGGTGGTGATCTCTTTAAGAAGGATGAAGTGGCTACCGCCGTTGGCATGGCGGGAGCCTGCGCATGGACAGGGCAGCTAATCTTTAACTTATTCATTGGCGCATTTGTCAGCATTATTGGGTTTGCACCGTTCTTCATTGCACTCGCTTTCTTTGACATTCTTGGCGCACTGGCATTATGGATTCTAATCCGGGAAAACGATGTCGCAAGTGAAGGCAAGCTAGCAGCCTGTTAAAGGATCTCCATGCAGACACTGTAATTCAGTTTATAGTGTCTGCTATTGATTATTTTTCACACTCTTGTTCACCCACCAAATCCCCGAGCAGACCAGCACCAGCGCCACGGCATATTTGATATCCAGAATATTCTCGCCAAGGAAAATAGCGGAAAGGACAGTACCCGCAACAGGTACGACAAAGTTAAACGGAGCAATCATACTGACGCGGTTCACTTTCAGTAGCACGCTCCACAAAGCGAAGGCGACAGATGAAAGAAGCGTCAAATAGCCAAGGATTGCCACAGCGTTGTAGCTGTGTACCTCCAGCGTTCCCCCCGTCATATAGCCCCCCGCCACCAGAACAGCACCACCAATGGCCAGTTGCCAGCCAGTCATGACTGTAGGATCGACCGTCTGGGAGATGCGTTTCCCGTAGAGCGTTGCGGCAGAAAGAATAAACGCCGCAAGAACCACAAATCCATCCCCCTTCCAGACAAACCTGAACTCACTCAACCCACTGTGGAAGTTCACCAGCATGACCCCCACAAATCCCAGGATACAACCCAGTGCTTTGTTATAGCTGAGCTTGTCATTGTGGTAGATAAAGTGCGCCAGCAGCACGCTGAAGAATGTTCCTGTGGCATTCATAATCGAGCCATTGACGCCCGTTGTATAAGCCAGCCCGATATAAAAGAAGGTGTACTGGATTGTTGTTTGTGTCACGCCGAGGATCGTGAGTTGACCGAACTGTGAGGCCGTTAGTCTGGCGATGGGTTTGCGCTGTGCGAGTGCAAAGAGCAACAATAATCCCCCCGCGAAAAGAAAGCGGTATCCGGCAAAAACCACTTTTGATGGAATGTCATCCGTCGCGATATGAAAGAGTTCATAACCACTTTTTATCGCCGGGTAAGAGCTTCCCCAAAGCAGACAACAGAGCGTAGCGCAGGCATAAGCCACATTTTTACGGGCAAAGACAGGCGTGGGTAGAGCGGTATCCATGGCAAATCTCAAAGATAAAATTGCGTTTCAATTTATTATCAAAGAATGCGCCAGGAATAGCTACCATACAAGAAGAAAAGAAGGTTTCTGGGAGCGCTGAAAAGCAAAACGCCGGCACAAGGCCGGCGCTTCGACGTGAGCAGAGTGAAAATTACTCAGCTACAACGTTAACAACCAGCTTCGCGAATACTTCGCTGTGAACCTGGAAGTCCACTTCGTGCTCACCAGTGGTACGCAGAACGCCGTTCGGCAGACGAACTTCGCTCTTAGCCACGTTAACGCCAGCTGCAGTTACAGCGTCAGCGATATCGCGAGTACCAATGGAACCGAACAGTTTACCTTCGTCGCCAGATTTAGACGCGATGGTAACAGAGCCCAGTGCACTGATTGCTTCAGCGCGAGCGTTAGCAGCCGCCAGAACGTCAGCCAGTTTGGCTTCCAGTTCAGCACGACGTGCTTCGAAAAACTCTACGTTTTTCTTGGTAGCAGGAACAGCTTTACCCTGTGGTACCAGGAAGTTACGAGCGTAGCCCGCTTTAACGTTTACCTGATCACCCAGGCTACCCAGGTTTGCTACTTTATCAAGCAGAATAACTTGCATTACCTTATCCTCTTAAAGTCGTTAATAGACAGCGGCCGATTACTGATGACGATCGGTATACGGCAGCAGGGACAGGTAGCGAGCGCGCTTGATGCAGCGAGCCAGCTGACGCTGGTATTTTGCACGAGTACCGGTGATACGGCTCGGGACAATTTTACCGCTTTCGGTAATGTAGTTTTTCAACGTTGCGATGTCTTTGTAATCAATCTCAACAACGCCTTCCGCGGTGAAACGGCAGAACTTGCGACGACGGAAATAACGTGCCATATGGCTAGTCTCCAGAATCTATCAAATCAATCTGCTCGGCATGCAGAACCATTTTGCTCAGACCGTTCTTTGCCTTGTGGCAAGAAATGAACCCCTGAACAGTTACTGCGCTACCGACCGTTATACTGTGAGTAATGGCCTGGTTTTCGTGTCCGCTAATAATTACGGGCATTTGACACCACGCCTGCCGGTGAAACCCGGCTTCCTCTTGCACAGAACGATGCTCAAGCACGAACTGGCAATGAGGAATTCCTGATGGGCTGACCTTTCGAACGGGGGTCCTGCACACAGTGCCTGACAACACCAGACGGTTGGTCATCAGAAATTACTCTTCAGAATCCCCAGCATCAGAATCATCTGCGGTTTCGTTTGCGAAATCATCGCGACGCTCACGGCGCTCGTCTTTCGCTTTAACCATCGGAGATGCTTCGGTAACTGCGTGTTTAGTACGCATAACCATGCTGCGGATAACGGCATCGTTGAAGCGGAAGTTAGTTTCCAGCTCATCAATCGCTTCCTGCGGAGCTTCAACGTTCAGCAGAACGTAGTGAGCTTTGTGCAGTTTGTTGATCGGATAAGCCAGCTGACGACGGCCCCAGTCTTCCAGACGGTGGATCGTGCCTTCTGCTGCAGTGATTGCACCAGTGTAGCGCTCGATCATACCCGGAACCTGTTCGCTCTGGTCAGGATGGACCATAAAAACGATTTCGTAATGACGCATCGAATTGCTCCTTACGGATTATTCAGCCTCCTGTCTGGGTCAGCCGAGGCCCGGGGAGGCAAGGAACGTGTTAAAGGTCGGCCGAAAAATTGACGCGTCATTCTAATTGCGCCGCCCCGGAAACTCAAGCTGATTGCACAAATAATTCGCACAAAGCGCAAAACTCAACTAAGTGGATGATTTAAAATTAATCACATCAGTAAGCGTTGTTTTTTTGAACAACAGCATCAGAAATGGTCACCATTGTCCATGAGATAAGCCATTACACTTTAATCAGAGGTCATCCGAAGGCAGAAGGAGAGATATCAACCGTCATACAGCACACAGTCGTGGAGCACATATCATGAAAAAAATCGCAATCGCCATTTTGGCTGTGCTTTTGCTTAGTACAAACGCGATGGCAGCCATTAAGATCGACGGCCGACAGGCCAGAAACATGGATGATGTGCAAAGCTTAGGCGTAATCTACATCAATCACAATTTCGCCACAGAAAGTGAAGCAGATCAGGCAATTAATGAAGAAGCCGATGCCCAGGGCGCAAATTACTATCACGTGATGTTGATGCGTGAGCCTGGTAGCAACGGAAATATGCATGCAAGTGCAGATATTTACAGATAACGCTTTAACGCTAGCACCAGGAAAGCCAACAAATAAAAGATAGCCATAGTTTGACTTGCCCCCTGTCCGGGGGCTTTTTTTTAGTAAATGGCTCTGAAATACCACCGGTTACAACTGTTTCGGTATTCCAGAGCACTTATTTACTTCTGCCCGTAATACGCATCAGGGCCATGCTTACGCTGGAAATGCTTATTCATCAGGTAGTCATCAATCCCCTGAAGATGAGGGTTAATGCTGCGGGCTATCCATGCCATTCTCGCCACTTCTTCCATCACTACCGCATTATGCACAGCGTCATGCGCATCGTTTCCCCAGGTGAAAGGACCATGTTGCCAGACCACTATCCCTGGCATATGCAGCGGCTCACAATCGCCCAGTGTTTCGATAATCACCTTGCCGGTATTGAGCTCGTACCCATCCTGCACCTCTGCCTGAGTTAAGGCTCGCGTGCAAGGGATATCACCGAAAAAGTAATCTGCATGTGTTGTCCCCAATGCTGGGATCGGTAGCCCCGCCTGTGCCCACGCAGTGGCATGTGTTGAGTGCGTATGGACAACGCCACCGAGTGAGGGATAACGGCGATAAAGCGCCAGATGGGTTGCCGTATCCGATGATGGCCGCCATTTTCCGTCGACCACATTTCCGTCGACCACATTTCCGTCGACCACATTTCCGTCGAGATCAACCACCACCATGTCGTCGGCTGTCATCGTGTCATAAACCACACCACTCGGCTTAATCACCACCAGCCCCTGCTCACGGTCAATAGCACTCACGTTGCCCCAGGTGAAGGTCACCAGGCCGTAACGCGGTAGATCCATATTAGCTTCAAAAACCTGCTTCTTAAGCTTAAGCATGTTCGGCCTCCACTAACCCTACCCGCGCCATGCGCTCGCGTACCCAGTCGCGCGCTTGTGCCACTTCTTTAGCCGGATCGTCCGACGTTTCGCTCCACATCTCGATAAGATATGGTCCGCAATAACCCGTCTGTTTGAGTGTCTCAAAACAACGCTCGAAATCAACAACGCCTTCGCCGAACGGTACGTTCTTGAAGACGCCCGGTTTAGTGTCTTTTACATGAACCGCAACGATATGCCCTATTCCCGCCTGCAATTCCATCTGTACGTCATTATCCCACGCTGACAAGTTGCCTATATCCGGGTAGAGCTGGAACCATGGATTATTCAGATAATGGGCATAACCCAGCGCCTTGCTGATGGAGTTCATCAGTGGATAATCCATGATTTCCATCGCCAGCGTTACTTGAGCACGGCTGGCCATTTCGACGCTTTCTTTCAGGCCGTCACGAAAACGACGCCGCGTTTCATCATTGGCTTCCTGATAGTAAACGTCATAACCCGCAAGCTGGATCACGCGAATACCCACATCCTGTGCAAACCGAATGGCTTTACGCATGATCTCCAGCCCCTGCACACGCACGGCGTCATCTTCGCTGCCTAGCGGGAAGCGACGGTGCGCGCTCAGACACATAGAAGGCACACGCACGCCCGTTTCAGCGACCGCGCTCACCAGCGCCAGGCGCTGTTCACGGCTCCAGTCCAGGCGAGAAAGGCGCTCGTCGGTCTCATCCACTGACATTTCGACAAAATCGAATCCCAGTGTTTTTGCCAGTTGCAACCGCTCCAGCCAGCACTCCCCCGCAGGGAGTGCCTTTTCATAAATGCCAAGCGGAACCTGTTTAGACAGCATATCCGCTCCTTATCCCCATAATTGAGCTATGGAGCGTTTGAACTGGCGTGCAGCCTCAACTGGAGACGCGGCATCACGGATGCTACGACCCGCAATAAAGACGTGAATGGGAATGCCCTGGAACAGCGGCAGATCTTCCAGGGCCAGGCCACCGGTCACCGTCACTTTAAAGCCCATATCAGCCAGACGTTTTATGGCACTGATATCCGCCTCCCCCCATGCCACACCCGCAGCCTGAGCATCACGACTGCGGTGATACACCACCTGCTGTATGCCTGCATCGCGCCACTCTTGCGCCTGCTCCCATGTCCAGAAGCCCGTCAGTTCAATCTGTACATCACCGTTAAACTCTCTGGCCACATCCAGCGCACCTTTGGCCGTGTTGATATCTGCACAGCAGATCACCGTGACCCAGTCGGCATTCGCTTCGAAGCACATACGGGAGAGAATTTTACCTGCATCGGCAATCTTGGCATCTGCGAGGACAATTTTATGCGGATAGAGCGCTTTCAGGTCACGCACAGCACGAACCCCCTCCCCCACGCAAAGGATTGTACCCACTTCGATGATATCCACTTCTTCAGCAATCAGACGTGTCGTTTCGTAAGCATGGGACAGGGTTTGATTGTCCAAAGCGACCTGCAACATTGGTAATGACATTTTTGAGTTCCTTTTAAACAGCCGCCGCAGTGGCGTGATCAATTAAATCCAGCACTTCCTGCTCGGTACGGCAGGCGCGTAAACGGTCAAAATTCGCTTCGTCATCAAACAAATTAACGATCTGCATGATGCCCACTTCCTGGTGGGTATTGGCATCAACGGCCGCCATCGTAATCAGAATATCAACCGGGTCATTATCCTCATGGTTGAAGACCAGAGGCGTTTTCAACGTTACCAGCGCAAAACCGGTTTTCTTGACGCCCTCTTCCGGGCGTCCATGTGGCATTGCCAACCCAGGGGCAATCACAAAGTAGGGCCCATGCTGTTCAACACCATCAAGAATGGCCTGGTAGTAGCGCGGCTCAACAACGTCAGCCTTAACTAATAGATCAACACCCAGTTTTACGGCGTCCTGCCAGGTGCTGGCCTCAGCGTGTAAAAGGATGGCGTTATTTTCCACCAGTGAATCACGTAATTTCATATGACTCCCTTACTTCACGTCCTGAGGGAAATGCTCTTTGATCACTTCCAGCAGTTTTGGACCAAAATCAGCCGGAGACAGCATATTGCGTACGCCAACCACATATTTATTTCCCGAGACAGTGATCTCACCAGCGATATGGGTAGACGCAATGATAATGTCCGCTCCGCTCAGCTCGCTCTTGTATTCGCCCACCGCGCAGCTATTCACCGTGTGGTCAATATTTGACTGGGTTAAAAACTGGTCCACTTTCATCTTCATGATCATGGAACTCCCTTGCCCATTGCCACACACTGCCAGGATACGTACGGTCATAATCTAAACTCCTTAGTGAGCAGACATTTCTGCCATTTGTTTTTCTGCATCTTCTTCAGCGCGAAGTGTACGACTCGCGAAGAACATATAAGCCAGGGCGATCAGGATAATGACGGTCATGAAAATCAGCCCAACGGAGGCAAATCCCTGAATCATCGGTGGGGCCAGAATCGACCAGTCTGCCATCCCCATCCAGGCGCTCATGCCCGTCAGTTTCACCGCCCAGACGCAGCCAAAGATCTCAATCATGCCCATCACCAGGCAAATCTTGAGTGCTGCGCGCCAGCCACCAAAATGGTTAGCAAATACGCCGATGGTGGCGTTGGAGAAGAACATCGGGATAAAGCCAGGAATAATCAGAATGGAGGAGCCACAACCAACCAGGATACCTACGGCAATCAGCTGACCGATCGTTCCCCACATGAAGCCCCAGACGACGGCATTAGGTGCAAAGCTATAAATCGCCGCACAGTCAATCGCCAGGACAGCGCCAGGAATCAACCGCTGAGAGATACCGTTGAAGGCTTCGGAAAGCTCTGCAACGAACATGCGCACACCCTGGGTAATGATGAAAATCGCGACGGCAAAGGAGAAACCCGTTTGCAGGATATAAACCGTCCAGTGGGTTTTACCTGCCATAGCCTGGACAACATCAATGCCGAAGGAGAGCAAGATTGCGCCAAAGAAAAGGGTCATCACAATGGCGGTAGAGACAATATTATCGTGGAAGATATTCAGCCAGCCAGGCAGCTTCAGATCCTCAACGCTCTCCTCTTTTTTCCCCAGATATGGCGCAACTTTATAGGCAATCCATGACGCAAACTGCTGTTGGTGACCAATGGAGAAACCGCAGCCGTCAGTCACTTCCTGCGTCGGCTTGTACATCATATTGGAAGTGATGCCCCAGTACAGGGAGACCAGCACTGCTGTGCAGATAATCGTGGTCCACATCGGATAACCGAGGATATAGAGAGAAACCGCAATCAGACCAGCCTGCTGGAACATGATATGGCCTGTGAGCATGATGGTGCGGATACCCGTGATGCGTCGCAGCAGGACGTAACAGATATTCAATGCCAGTGCCAACAAGACGGCATAACCGACCCAACTGTAAGCATCGCCCATGCGTTCAATGGTCGCCATCATTGAGGCGTAAGTGTCAGAAATCGCGCCATTAATGCCATACACTTCGGACATTTTCGCCACTACGGGCTTAAACGTGCCGGTCAAAATACCCGACCCCGCCTGCAGCAACATAAAGCCGATAATGGTTTTAATCGTGCCTTTGATAATGACGCTCACGCTTTTGCGCAACAGGATATAGCCAAGGCACGTCACGATACCCAGTAAGAGCGGAGCATTGGTCATTACCTGGTTAAAAAAGACGGTAAAGACGCTGTAGAGGATTTCCATAGCACTCTCCAGAAAGTGGAAACACGAGGTGAACCCCCCGTGCGGTTTGTGCCATCACTCTAGTAATCACAAATAATCACCACAAGATTGCATTTGATTATTTGTGACGTATCACGCAAATTATTTCCCCCCACTTAATATTGATTATTATTACGCTTTTTAAATACCATTAAAAATAATAAAAATCATATACTTAATAAAAATACACTATTCACTTAACAGCTATATTGCATTAAGAACGGAGCTTCAATCACAACTAAAAACAGAAAATTGCCATTGCATTGCTGATTTAATGGTGACAACATAAATCATAACAAATCACCAAATGACTACATTTGATTTAAACAGGGAGTCGAACGATGAGTAAAGTGAACACAATCACCCGTGAATCCTGGATTCTGAGCACCTTTCCTGAATGGGGCAGCTGGCTAAACGAAGAAATTGAACAGGAGCAGGTCGCACCAGGTACGTTCGCCATGTGGTGGCTCGGCTGTACCGGGATCTGGCTGAAGTCTGAGGGTGGAGCCAATATCTGTGTGGATTTCTGGTGTGGAACTGGCAAGCAAAGTCACGGCAACCCATTGATGAAAAAAGGCCACCAAATGCAGCGCATGGCGGGTGTTGAAAAACTTCAGCCGAACTTACGTACCACTCCATTTGTCCTTGATCCCTTTGCGATTCGCCAGATTGATGCCGTGCTTTCAACTCATGATCACAATGATCATATCGATGTGAACGTTGCGGCGGCAGTCATGCAGAACTGTGCCGACGATATTCCCTTTATTGGGCCGCAAACGTGTGTTGACTTGTGGATCGGTTGGGGCGTGCCGAAAGAACGCTGCATCGTGATGAAACCCGGTGATGTGGTAAGAATTAAGGATACCGAAATTCATGCTCTCGATGCTTTTGACCGTACCGCATTGATTACACTCCCCGCAGATCAAAAAGCGGCAGGTGTGTTACCCGATGGCATGGACGAGCGTGCGGTGAACTACCTGTTCAAAACCCCCGGAGGTTCGCTGTATCACAGCGGCGACTCTCACTACTCCAACTACTATGCTAAACACGGTAATGAGCATCAGATCGACGTTGCTTTGGGCTCTTACGGGGAAAACCCGCGTGGTATTACCGACAAGATGACCAGCGCAGATATGCTGCGCATGGCAGAAGCTCTGAATACAAAAGTCGTGATCCCGTTCCATCATGATATCTGGTCAAACTTCCAGGCCGACCCGCAAGAAATCCGCGTGCTTTGGGAGATGAAAAAAGATCGTCTGAAATATGGCTTCAAACCCTTTATCTGGCAGGTTGGCGGGAAATTTACCTGGCCTCTGGATAAAGATAATTTCGAATACCATTACCCACGTGGTTTCGATGATTGCTTCACAATTGAACCTGACCTGCCGTTCAAATCATTCCTGTAAAAGGGAACCCGGAATCGCCAGACTCAGTGTCTGGCGATCTCATATTTTGCTTAGTAATTTCATGCTATTTCAAATATCATCTTTTGAAATCAATTTTTATCGGAATAGCTCATGACGGAAGCGCAACGGCATCAAATTTTACTGGAACTACTGGCGCAAACAGGGTTTGTCACCGTCGAACAAGTGATCGAACGCTTAGGGATCTCTCCGGCAACAGCGCGTCGTGACATCAATAAACTGGATGAGAGCGGTAAGCTTAAAAAAGTTCGTAACGGCGCAGAAGCCATCAGCCAGCAGCGCCCTCGCTGGACACCAATGAATATCCATCAGGCTCAGAACCATGATGAAAAGGTACGCATCGCCAGAGCAGCCTCGCAACTGGTGAATCCTGGTGAGAGTGTCGTCATTAACTGCGGTTCCACCGCGTTTCTTCTCGGTCGGGAAATGTGCGGGAGGCCAGTGCAAATCATTACCAATTATTTGCCGCTGGCGAACTTCTTGATCGATCAAGAACATGAAAGTGTCGTGATCATGGGCGGTCAGTATAATAAGAGCCAGTCAATTACGTTGAGTCCTCAGGACAGCGAAAACAGCCTTTATGCCGGACACTGGATGTTTACCAGCGGCAAGGGCCTTACCGCTGAAGGGTTGTATAAAACCGATATGCTCACCGCGATGGCTGAACAGAATATGCTCAATGTTGTGGGTAAACTTGTTGTGCTGGTCGACAGCAGCAAAGTCGGCGAACGTGCCGGAATGCTTTTCAGCCGCGCAGAGCAGATCGATATGGTGATCACCGGCAAAAATGCTGACCCCGCGATCCTAAAGAAACTGGAAGATCACGGCGTCACGATCTTACGTGTTTAAAGATGCTGACGGAAAAATGCAATAGTGGCATCCAGTGCAGTTGGCGTAATGCGATGCCTTACACCCGCTTCCCATAGACAGGTTAAATTGTCGTCCAAACCTTCACGTTGCAATGCCTGCTGTAAACGGAAGGTTTCTGCGGCAGGAACGACGTCATCTGCTTCACCATGCCATAAAAAAAGCGGTCGATTGGCGAGAGACGGTAACGCATGTGTAACTTCCCACTCAGCCAGTGAGGTAAGATCGTCCTGCGATTGCGGTGGAAATAGAGTCCGGGAGAGAGAAGTGAAATAACCCGATCCCATCAGGCTTGCCACACATTTCACTTCAGGATGACGCGACATAATACCCAATGCCGTCATTCCGCCCATTGATGCGCCAGCCACAGCCAGGCGATTGTCAGCCACCAGCCCAGCCTGGTACAACGCATCACGCAGTCCGGAGAACTCGATTAAGCTCCCCTGCAAAATTTGCCAGAACCGGTTTAAGCGAGCCTGTTCGTTACCATTAAATCGCCCGCCATGTTCAGGTGCATCCGGCATAACAACCCGAAATCCGGCAAGTGCCAATGCCACCGAAAAATAGCTATAAACCAGTTTTGATGAGGTAAATCCATGATAAAAAACCACAACAGGGAGCGCTTGCTGGCCTTTTCCCGCAGGAAAAGCGTGTAAAATATCATGGTCGCCGAGTCGCTGAGTTTCAAGTTCAATCATGGCCGATCCCCTTTGCTAATGAATGATTCATAATGTTGAGAACTGGATTACGCTTTCGCGATATTTTCATTCGAAATTTACGTCACAGATAACAATTTGGGAACATTCCCCCAAAACTAAATTCGCAGACAACTACACTATGGCTATCAGGAAACGAGATATGGTTATGCGCAGGCTTGTTGCTTTATTGCTGGTGTCACTGCTCAGTGGCTGTAGCGCGTTACAGGGAACTCCACAACCCGCTCCCCCGGCCACAGATCATCCGCAGGAAATTCGTCGTAACCAGACGGAAGGATTACAGCGAATGGGGACTGTCTCCGCGCTTGTTCGCGGTTCTCCGGACGATGCGGAAGAAGCAATCAAAGCACAAGCTGTCGCAGCAAAAGCAGATTATTACGTCATCATCATGATTGATGAAACCATCATTACGGGACAATGGTACTCACAGGCGATTTTGTACCGTAAGTAATGGTGATCATTTGAACGATATTTACACTGCTTTGCGTCCATAGACATTTTCCTGTCCACAATAAACTCCATGCCCGCAACAATGGAAGTGAGTTTATTCGCGAAGGATTGCCCGGCGGATACCGGAGACATGTGAAATGGAGCTGACGATGAAACGAACTCTTACTTTGACCTCACTGTTGCTCTCAGCTGGTCTGGTGAGCACGACTGCGCAGTCAGCTGAATTTGCCAGTGCTGATTGTGTGACTGGCCTGAATGAAATTGGCCAGATCTCCGTGACGAATATTTCGGGGAGCCCGCAAGATGTTGAACGTGTCGTTGCATTAAAAGCCGATGAACAAGGCGCTTCCTGGTATCGCATCATCCAAATGCAGGAAGATAACCATGTTGATCACTGGCGAGTACAGGCCATCCTCTACGCATAATTACTCAGACTAAAAGCCACTTATTTTTAGTGGCTTTTCATTATTGCAAATTTTTTATCTTTTTAATAACCCATAAAAAACAACAAAATAACAATTTGTTACATTAACGGTGTAAATGTTATCCCTACTCTGCCGTTGAAAAGCCATATCTTTTCAACAATGAGCAATTTATGATCAATTTTTTCCGCCGTGCAGGTCTGGGCACTAAGCTATCGCTGCTGACGGGCATGAGTGTCGCGCTGCTGTTCCTTCTGTTCACATTCCTCCTCAGCCATAAAACCAGCCAGCAGCTTGAAGCCCTGGCGGTTGAAGACCTGCATAACCAATCCACCGGCATGGTTGATATGGTTCAGATGTTTAACACCAGCCTGAGCGAAGAAGTCGAAAGTTATACCCGTCTGTTCAGTACATTTTTGCCCCAGCCACTGAATGTCGACACCAGTCAGAAACGCACCATTAACGGATTCGATGTCCCACTTCTTAAAGGGGGGGAGCTTGAGCTGCATGAGAACAACACGCTTTCTGATGACTTCCTGAACCGTACTGGTGCAATCTCTACGCTGTTTGTGCGCAGCGGAAATGATTTCATTCGCGTGGCGACATCGCTGCGTAAAGAGAGTGGCGATCGGGCAATGGGAACCGTACTGGACACCTCCAGCCCGGCTTTCACCGCCGTCAGCAAAGGCGAGGTCTACCGCGGCCTGGCTCTGTTGTTTGGCAAGCGCTATATAACCCAGTATCAACCCGTCAAAGATTCCGGGGGACAGGTTATTGGGATCATTTTTGTCGGGGTAGATATCACCCATTCCTGGAACGTCATGCGCGAGAAAATCCTGAATCGTCGCCTGGGAGAAAGCGGTCATTTCTTCGTATTAGATCGCAGCAACGGAAAAACGCGGGGTCAGTATCTGTTCCACGCCAGTGAAGAAGGCCAGTTGCCTAAGTGGGATGCAAGCCTGCAGCAGCAGTTGCTGAGTGATAAACCCGGCACACTGGAACGTGAAAGTGAGGACGGCCGTACATTGAAAATGGCCTACACACCGCTGCCGGGCTGGAACTGGACCATTGTGGGTGAAGTGGATAAATCGGTGCTGCTCGCCAGCGTGACTCAACTACGCGATCGCTTCCTGCTGGCCGGTTTGGTGTTGTCTGCACTGTTCGCGGGCCTGTTTGTCCTCATTATCCGCCGCATGTTAACGCACCCGCTGCGCAATGTGATCCACCTTGCGCGTCAATATGCGGCTGGCGATCTCCGCGCCAGCCTGCCTGTAACGCGCCATGATGAAGTCGGTCAGCTAATTGTCGCGATAAACGGGATCGGTGGTGGTCTGCAAAAGATTGTTCTGCAGGTTCGTGAGGCGGCTGGCGACATTCATTTGGGGACCAATGCGCTGGCATCGGATAGCGGAGAGATCTCTGAGCAGATCAACAAGCAGGCCAGCAGCGTGGAAGAGACATCTGCCAGCATGGAGCAACTGGCGGCAACTGTGCAGCAAAATGCGGCAAACATGCAGCAAACGCAGCAACTGGTGTCTGAAACTTCGCAAGCAATACATCAGGGTGGCAAGACGGTCAGCAACGCTGTCGCGACTATGGATGACATTCGTGATGCATCAAAACGCATTGAGGACATCACTCGCGTGATTGAGTCTATTGCATTCCAGACCAATATTCTGGCACTCAATGCCGCCGTAGAAGCCGCGCGAGCGGGCGAGCACGGCAAGGGCTTTGCCGTCGTCGCACAAGAAGTTCGTGCGCTGGCAGCACGCAGCGCCAATGCGGTGAAGGAGATAGAACAACTTATCAGTGACACACTGAACAAAGTCAGCGAGGGTCATTCGCTGTCAGAGCAAACACGGCTGGCAATGGATACTATCATCGTCCACATCGATAACATTAACCAGTTGGTCACTGAGATAAACCACGCCTCTCATGAGCAGTCTGCGGGGATCCGTCAGGTCAATCTTGCGATGACACACATTGGTGAAGCCTCACATATCAACGCCGATCGCGTCTCACGCAGTGAGCAAACCGCACAAACGCTGCGCGAGAAGGGCTCTCATCTTACTGAGCTGGTGAGCCTGTTCCGCCTGAAAAGCTAATTATCCCACCCTGCCCGTGGCACGTAACAACACATCATGTTGCAACTGCTCGCTCATCAGGGAGCCGCCACGGGTATCCAGCATCATACGACACCACGCCTGCGCCATAGGTGGTGAGGCATGTCGTAACATCTGCCCTCCCGTACCTAACAGGAAAAGTTGCTGCGTTATTTCCCGACCTTGCACTTCCTGTGGCTTGCGTAATTTTTGCTGCAACTGACGCCAGCTGCGATCAAAATGCCGGTCCTGCCCTTTCACCTGCGCAAAATCGTCGGTGAGGAGATCGAGAATACCCGGTTGTTTCGCCAGTACACGCAGGACATCCAGGCACATAATGTTGCCGGAACCTTCCCAGATACTGTTCACCGGCATCTCGCGATAAAGCCTTGGGAGCTCGCTCTCTTCGCAGTAGCCAATTCCCCCCAACACTTCCATCGCTTCCGCCACAAACGGAATACTGGCTTTGCATACGCTGTATTTCGCTGCTGGAGTAAAAAGCCTGGCCAAGGCGGCCTCTTCCACGTCATCTCGTCGATCCCATGCGCGTGCAAGACGGAATAGCAGTGCAGTCTGTCCTTCCAGCATCAGAGCCATACGGCTCAAGACATCCCGCATTAAAGGTTGGTCGATGAGATTCTTACCAAAGGTCTGCCGCTGATGAGCATGGTACAACGCGACTGATAGCGCCCGACGCATCAGCCCATGACTGCCAAGTGCACAGTCAAACCGCGTTAACCCGCCCATACGAAGAATTTGTCTGACACCTTCACCTTCTTCTCCCAACAGCCAGCCTGACGCATCCAGAAATTCCACTTCACTGCTGGCATTAGATCGATTGCCCAGTTTCTCTTTCAGCCTCTCAAGTCGGACGGCATTGCGTTGCCCATCAGGTAAAAAGCGCGGGACGAAAAAGCAGGACAATCCTCCTTTTGCCTGCGCGAGCACCAGGTGCGCATCACTTTGTGGCACAGAGAAAAACCACTTGTGGCCCACCAAACGATAACTCCCGTCACTGCATTTTTCAGCCCGGGTGGTGTTGCTGAGCACATCCGACCCCCCCTGTTTTTCGGTCATTCCCATGCCAATCAGTATCCCGCGCTTTTGCCCGCCGGGCGCAAAATGGGGATCGTAGCGGTCGCTAAGCAACGGCGATAACCACTCGTGAAATGGCTTAGGTAATGTCTGCTGCAGCAACGGCGTGGCGGCAAAGGTCATCGTCACAGGGCAAAGCGTACCCGCCTCCACCTGAGCATGAAGAATAAAGCGAGCCGCTCTGGCGACAAATGCGCCTTTGCGTGCGTGATCCTCCCACGCCAGATTATGAACCCGGTTGGCACAGAGGCCCTGCATCAGCAGATGCCAGGCGGGGTGAAAACGCACGTCGTCCAGTCGTTCGCCAGTAACGCTATAACGCAAAAGTTCCGGCGGGTTGCCGTTGGCCAGACGACCCAGTTCAAGTGATTCAGCTGTGCCCAGTTGCTGCCCGATACTGGCGAGAAGATCCGTATCCCATTCAGCACCTTCCCGGCCAACGGCGTCACGTAGGGCGCAGTCAGAGAGGAAAAGGTTACTGTTAGAGAGTGGAGTCGGCTGATTGAAAACGGTATGCGTGTGCCAGTGCATGTGGTGTCCCTCCTTCAATGGCAATGAAGGTAAGTATGGACAGTCAGCGCGGACGTTGCATGAGGGGGAGGTCACAAGGTGAGGTAAATTATGCCCGGTAGCTCACCTGAACCTGACCGGGCACATAAGGTTATCCGCGCTGGCGCACCGCTTCAAAAAGGCAAATGCCTGTTGCAACAGAGACGTTCAGTGATGAGACACTGCCCGCCATCGGAATGCTGATCAACTCATCACAGTGTTCACGGGTCAGGCGGCGCATGCCTTCACCCTCTGCCCCCATGACCAACGCCAGACGGCCAGTCATTTTGCTCTGGTACAAAGTGTGATCAGCTTCACCCGCCGTCCCCACGATCCAGATGTTCTCTTCCTGCAACTGTCGCATAGTACGCGCGAGGTTGGTCACGCGGATCAGCGGAACGTTTTCTGCTGCGCCGCACGCCACTTTTTTCGCCGTTGCATTCAGTTGTGCAGAACGATCTTTAGGGACGATAACAGCGTGAACACCGGCAGCGTCCGCGCTACGCAAGCATGCACCGAGGTTGTGTGGATCGGTAACCCCATCCAGGATCAGGAAGAAGGGATTATCCAGTGCAGCGATCAAATCGGGGAGATCATTTTCCTGATACTGACGACCCGGCTTCACGCGCGCAATGATGCCCTGGTGAACCGCACCTTCACTTTTCTCATCCAGGAACTGGCGATTAGCCAGTTGGATCACGACGCCCTGAGCTTCCAGTGCGTGGATCAGCGGCAACAGACGTTTATCTTCACGCCCTTTCAGAATAAACACTTCCTGAAAACGCTCCGGTGCGCGCTCCAGCAGGGCTTGCACCGCATGGATGCCGTAAATCATTTCACTCATTGATGGTTCTCATAATGTACATGTTCCCTCTCCCACGGTGGGGAGAGGGTCAGGGTGAGGGGGAATGTTACTCCGCCTGATTTTTCTTCGCTGCGCGCTTCGCTTTCGTTGCGGCAGCAATTTTCTGCGTTTTAGCTGAAGGCTTTTTCGCTTTTCGGGCCTCTTTCTTCGCGGCCTTAGGCTTTTGTTTCTTCTCGCCACGGAAAGCACTGTCAGGCTCGAAATTCACTTTTTTACCCGTCTGACGACGTTTCCCGCTCGCGTTCCCGTTACCGCCTTTTTTCGCTTTCTCACGCGCGGTTTTACCGACGTTACGCGGCGCTCGTTCGCTGGAAATCAGGCTAAAATCGATTTTACGCTCGTCCATATTGACGGCTTCAACCTTCACTTCCACACGATCGCCCAAACGATATGTTTGGCCACCAGATTCGCCAATCAGTCGCTGACCAACCTGATCAAAACGGTAGTAGTCGTTATCCAGGCTGGAGACATGCACCAGGCCATCAATAAACAGCTCATCCAGACGAACAAAGAAACCAAAACCGGTCACGCTGGCAATCACGCCTTTAAAGACGTTACCCACCTGATCCAGCATAAAGTCGCATTTCAGCCAACCCGATACCTCACGCGTTGCTTCATCGGCACGGCGTTCGGTCATGGAACAGTGCTGTCCAAGCTGCAACATCTCTTCCATCGAATAGTGGTAACCGCCAGTTTCGGTGCTGTTCCCTTTGTGTCCTTGCTCCTGCGCCAACAGATATTTTATCGCACGGTGCAGAGAAAGATCCGGGTAACGACGGATCGGCGAAGTAAAGTGGGCATAAGACTGTAGCGCCAGACCAAAGTGACCCCGATTTTCTGGGTCATAAATCGCCTGTTTCATGGAGCGGAGCAACATGGTCTGCAACATTTCGGCATCAGGACGATCGCCAATGGACTCCAGCAACTCAGCGTAATCACGCGGCTCCGGCTTGTTGCCACCAGGCAATTCCAGCCCCAATTCCGCCAGTACAGAACGGAAGGCGGTGATTGCCTCTGTCGAGGGTTTATCGTGAATACGGAACAGTGCAGGCTCTTTGGCTCTCTCGACGAAACGTGCCGCTGAGATGTTGGCCAGAATCATGCACTCTTCAATCAGCTTATGCGCGTCGTTACGTTGCGTCTGCTCAATACGCTCAATACGGCGCTCTGCGTTGAAGATGAATTTCGCCTCTTCACTCTCAAACGAGATCCCACCGCGCTCTTCGCGCGCCTGATCCAGCGTTTTATAGAGGTTATGCAGCTCTTCGATGTGTTTGACCAACGGCGCATACTGTTCGCGCAGTTCCTGATCGCCCTGCAACATATGCCAGACTTTGGTATAGGTCAGACGCGCATGGGAGCTCATCACCGCTTCATAGAACTTGTAACCGGTAAGACGCCCTTTCGTCGAGATAGTCATCTCGCAGACCATACAGAGACGGTCAACTTGCGGGTTCAGAGAACACAGCCCGTTGGAGAGCACCTCTGGCAGCATTGGCACAACCTGAGACGGGAAGTAAACCGACGTGCCGCGGCTGCGGGCCTCATTGTCCAGCGGAGTATGCGTGCGAACGTAATAGCTTACATCGGCAATCGCAACCCACAGACGCCAGCCACCACCGCGTTTCTTCTCGCAATAGACTGCGTCATCAAAGTCACGGGCATCTTCACCATCGATCGTCACCAGCGGCAGGTCTCGCAGATCCACACGCCCCACTTTGGATTCTTCCGGGACAACCTCTTTCAGGCCTTCAATCTGCTCTTCAACCGCTTTTGGCCAGACGTAAGGGATTTCATGAGTACGCAGCGCCATATCAACGGCCATGCCTGTCCCCATGTTATCGCCCAGAACTTCGACGATTTTCCCTACCGCTTTAGTACGGCGCGTTGGACGTTGGGTGAGTTCAACCACCACCACAAACCCCATGCGCGCACCCATTATCTCTTCCGGTGGGATGAGAATGTCGAAGCTCAGACGGCTATCGTCCGGAACAACAAAGCCCACGCCCGCCTCGGTAAAGTAGCGGCCTACAATTTGACTGGTTTTCGGGACCAGGACACGTACAACGCGTGCCTCACGGCGGCCTTTACGATCTGCTCCCAAAGGTTGCGCGAGGATCTGATCGCCATGAATACACATTTTCATTTGTTCAGACGACAGATACAGATCGTCCTTACGACCTTCGACGCGCAAGAATCCATAGCCATCGCGATGGCCAATAACCATACCTTTAAGGAGATCAAGGCGTTCTGGCAATGCATAGCACTGGCGGCGGGTAAAGACCAATTGACCGTCACGCTCCATGGCGCGCAGGCGGCGGCGAAGAGCTTCAATTTGCTCTTCACCTTCAATATGTAATTCAACAGCAAGTTCTTCACGATTAGCAGGCTTTTCGCGTTTTGTTAAATGTTCAATGATGAACTCGCGGCTTGGGATAGGATTCGCGTACTTTTCTGCTTCGCGTTCCTGGAAAGGATCATGTGACATATCGGTTCCTCCGTTGTCAGCTCCGGTGGAAATTTTCTTCATTCCACCAGCAATAATTTATACAGCGGTTGATTCTCTTCAACCAAATCGGCCAGCGTATAGTTATCCAGTTCCTTGAGAAAACTTTGCACAGCCTTAGAAAGCGCCTGTTTCAGGCGACAAGCGGGGGTAATATGGCAGAATTCACTGCTGCAGTTCACCAGAGACAACGGCTCCAGCTCACGCACCACATCCCCAACACGAATACTCTTCGCCGGCTTACCGAGGCGAATCCCTCCATTCTTCCCGCGGACGGCAGCCACGTATCCGGCACGACTAAGTTGATTGATTATTTTGACCATATGATTACGGGACACACCGTAGACCTCTGTCACCTCAGAGATACTGGTCATTTGTCCATCGGGTAACGACGCCATGTAAATCAGCGCTCGTAAGCCGTAATCGGTGAAACTCGTTAACTGCACATCAACCTCAGGAAAAGGGAAAACGCGGCAAAACCGCAGAGATATTCATTAATGATGATAAACCAGCCAGATAGTTAGCGGCTAATTTATTTGACAGACGGGGTCAAAAAGCGGGAATCAGAGGGCGCGGGCCGGATGGCGCCACGCTTATCTGACCTACGGGTTTCCCCGCAGGCCAGCAATCACGAAAATTACGCGTCGAACGGATCGCGCAGAATCATCGTTTCAGTGCGGTCCGGACCGGTAGAAATAATATCAATCGGCACTTCGGTCAGTTCTTCAATACGCTTAATGTAGTCCAGTGCTGCTTTCGGCAGACCGCTACGTTCTTTCACACCAAAGGTGGTTTCGGACCAGCCCGGCATGGTTTCGTAGATCGGCTCAATGCCTTCCCAGTCGTCAGCCGCCAGCGGAGTGGTCGTCACTTCGCGGCCATCTGGCATACGGTAGGCAACACAGATTTTCACTTCTTTCAGGCCGTCCAGGACGTCCAGCTTGGTCAGACAGAAGCCTGACAAGGAGTTGATCTGTACCGCACGACGTACAGCAACCGCATCCAGCCAGCCAGTACGACGACGACGACCAGTCGTTGCGCCAAACTCGTTACCCTGCTTGCACAGGAACTCACCGGTTTCATCAAACAGCTCGGTCGGGAATGGACCAGCACCCACGCGAGTGGAGTAAGCTTTGATGATACCCAGAACGTAATCCACATAACGTGGACCCAGACCAGAACCTGTAGCCACGCCACCTGCGGTGGTGTTTGAGGAGGTTACGTACGGATAAGTACCGTGGTCGATATCCAGCAGCGTACCCTGCGCACCTTCAAACATGACGAAATCGCCACGTTTACGCGCCTGGTCCAGCAGATCGGACACATCAACAACCATCGCGGTCAGGATGTCTGCAATCGCCATGACATCATCCAGCACTTTCTGGTAGTCAACCGCGTCAGCTTTGTAGAAATTCACCAACTGGAAGTTGTGATATTCCATCACTTCTTTCAGTTTGTCAGCGAAGGTGGCTTTGTCGAACAGGTCGCCAACGCGCAGACCGCGACGAGCGACTTTATCTTCGTAAGCCGGGCCGATACCACGACCGGTGGTCCCAATGGCTTTCGCACCACGTGCTTTTTCGCGCGCAACATCCAGCGCAACGTGGTAGTCAAGAATCAGCGGGCAGGCTTCAGAGAGCAGCAGACGCTCACGAACCGGGATACCACGGTCTTCCAGACCTTTCATCTCTTTCATCAGCGCAGCAGGAGACAACACAACGCCGTTACCGATAATGCTGGTGACGTTATCACGAAGAATGCCTGATGGAATAAGATGGAGGACGGTTTTTTCACCGTTGATTACGAGAGTATGGCCTGCGTTGTGACCGCCCTGGTAGCGTACAACATATTTAGCCCGTTCAGTCAGAAGATCAACAATCTTCCCTTTACCTTCGTCACCCCATTGGGTGCCCAGTACGACGACGTTGTTACCCATTTTGTCAAAATCACCGTTTGCTTAAAAATGGATTCTACCATCGCTTTTTCAGATATACAGCACTTTTTGACCGCTAAATGAGGCAAATCAGACCACTTTTTGATCAGCCAATCGTTTTCCTCAACATGTAGTAGATAACAATACCTGCAACCACAAGACCGCCGCCAAAACGACGTAAAATATTATCCGGGAGTTGGCTCATGGTAGCGATCATTCGACGCCAGGCACGCGGATAAAGCATCGGACCGAGTCCTTCGAGCACCAGCACTAACGCAAGCGCCAGGATAATGGTTGAATTCATTTTTATCCCTCATAAAAGAAAACCACCGCGCCGTGAGGAGCGGTGGTTTGAATACTCAAACGAGCCTGAGTTTATCGCGTCGCGTTAGCTGGCGTCTTCATATAACGGAAGAAATCGCTATCCGGGCTGAGCACCATCACATCCTGGTTGCTCTGGAAGCTATTCTCGTAAGCACGCAGGCTACGGATAAAGGCATAGAAGTCTGGATCCTGGCTGAAGGCATCAGCGAACAGTTTCGCCGCTTCGGCATCACCTTCACCGCGCAGGATACGACCCTGACGTTCAGACTCAGCAAGTGTCTTAGTCACTTCGTAGTCCGCGGCAGCGCGCAGCTTCTCAGCCTCTTCCTGACCCTGTGAACGGTGACGACGGGCTACCGCTTCACGCTCAGCGCGCATACGGTTGTAAATCGCCTCAGACACTTCAGCAGGCAGGTTGATTTGCTTGATGCGCACGTCAACCACTTCGATACCCAGTGCAGCCATACTGTTCGGGTTGATCACCGGCACTTTGCCGTTGGTTTCAGCCTGAACACGTTCTGCAGCTTTGGCAATCGCGTCATCCGCGGCCGGGGTAGTGACTTCGTCTTCCGTGCCCGCTGTACCGGAGTTCAGCGCATCACGCACTTCCAGCGTCAGACGACCACGGGAGTCGGTGACGATGTCTTTCACATCCAGGCGACCAATCTCAGAACGCAGACGGTCAGAGAACTTACGTTTCAACAGCACTTCTGCCTGAGAAACATCGCCACCGCCTGTCGCCAGGAAGTAACGGCTGAAATCACTGATGCGCCATTTAATATAGGAGTCAACGATCAGGTCTTTCTTCTCTTTGGTCACGAAACGATCGGCCTGGTTATCCATGGTCTGGATACGCGCATCGAGCGTTTTCACAGATTGAATGAAAGGCACCTTGAAGTGCAGACCCGGCTCATAAATCACCGGACGCTTGTCGCCATCACGGACGACGCTGCTGAACTGGAACTTAATCCCACGTTCACCCTCTTTCACAACGAAAATAGAGGTATAAAGCACGACCAGTACGATGATGATGATCGCAATAACTGACTTACGCATCCTTATTCCCCCTGACGCTGGTAGTCGTTACGCTGCGCGTTAGCACGGCGTTGGTCCATGATGTCACCATCGTTCGAAGAAGGCGTTGTGGCCGCACTGGAGCTGCCTGATGAGGCTGGCGGCAGACGCAGCAGGTTATTAGCACCGCTGGTGTCTGACGACTTCGCCGCAGGCGCAGAACCGCCTTTCAGCATCTGATCCAACGGCAACACCATCAGGTTTCCACCTTTGCTGTCGTTAACCAGTACTTTACGCGTATGGCTCAGCACTTTTTCCATGGTCTCGATATACAGACGTTCACGGGTAATTTCCGGAGCCGCTTTATATTCAGGCAGGATCTTCGCGAAACGAGCCACTTCACCCTGAGCTTCCAGGATGGTCTGAGTCTTGTATGCACGCGCCTCTTCAAGAATACGCTGCGCCTGACCGTTAGCACGCGGCTGCACTTCGTTGGTGTAGGCCTCCGCTTCACGGATGTACTGCTGTTCGTTTTCACGTGCAGCAATCGCATCATCAAACGCCGCTTTCACCTCTTCCGGCGGACGAGCAGCCTGGAAGTTAACGTCCAGCAGGGTGATACCCATGTTGTACGGGCGAATGGTCTCTTCCAGCTCACGCTGGGTATCGCTACGAATAACGGTACGACCTTCCGTCAGGATACGGTCCATGGTGTATTTACCGATAACACCACGCAGGGCGCTATCAGTTGCCTGACGTAGGCTGTCATCCGCACTGGTCACGCTAAACAGATAACGTTCAGGATCGGTCACGCGGTACTGTACGTTCATCTCAACGCGCACGACGTTTTCGTCGGACGTCAACATCACGCCAGACGCGGCCAGTTCACGCACGGACTCCACGTTAACCGCGGTCACGTCGTCAATGAACGTTGGCTTCCAGTTCAGGCCCGGTTCAACCAGATGGCTGAACTTGCCGAAACGGGTGACTACGCCGCGCTCTGCTTCTTTAATGGTGTAGAATCCGCTGGCAGCCCAGATGATCACCACAGCAGCAGCAACAATGCCTACTACGCGGCCACCCATGTGTGGGCGAGGTCCCTGAGTGGTGTTGCCACCCGAGCCAGAACCTTTCCCCCCGCCAAGACCACCCAGCTTTTTGCTGAGTTTGCGGAAGATATCATCCAGATCCGGCGGCCCCTGCTCGCGACCACCTTTGTTGCCATTTCCCCCAGAGTTGCCGCCTTGATTATTGCTGCTTCCCCACGGGTCGCGGTCTTGTCCGTTATTACCGGGCTGATTCCACGCCATGTATATGCTCCATATTTGTTATGCAAGGGCGAATTATTTCAGGCATCCCCTTTCTGATCAGACGATATAGTCGACCAGCGCAGGTTCTTGTTTACAGAGGCGACGCCAGTCAACGATCGGCATACGCACCTGCATCCCCACGCTGCCGTCATCCTCCATCCACTCTTTTTCTATCGCCTGAAGCTGATAAAACCGGCTGCGCAGCCTACCTTCCTGTGGCGGCAATCGCAGCGTGTGCTGGGCTACCTCACCGGAAAGACGTTCTGTCAAAGCCTGGAAAAGCAGTGGCACGCCAACTCCGGTCTGAGCTGAAAGCCAGACCCGAATTGGTTTGTTCTCTTCATCTCGATCGATACGCGGCTCAAAATCATCCAGCATATCGATCTTATTCATCACCAACAGCGTTGGGATCTCATCCGCGTCGATCTCTTCGAGCACGACATTCACCGCATCGATATTTTCCTGCACCCGCACGTCTGCAGCATCAATCACATGCAGCAACAGCGTTGCCTGTCGCGTCTCTTGCAATGTCGCTTTAAACGCTGCGACCAAATCGTGCGGGAGATGACGGATAAACCCTACGGTATCTGCTAGCACAGTTTCACCGACATCCGCGACATCGATGCGGCGCAATGTTGGATCCAGAGTCGCAAACAACTGGTCTGCGGCATAAACCTGGGCCTCGGTAATCTGGTTAAACAGGGTGGATTTACCGGCGTTGGTATAGCCCACCAGCGACACCGTTGGGATGTCGGCTTTCGTTCGCGAACGACGTCCCTGCTCACGCTGTTTCTCAACTCTTTCCAGACGTGACAGGATCTGGGTAATACGACCACGCAGTAATCGACGGTCGGTTTCGAGCTGGGTTTCACCCGGGCCACGCAAACCAATCCCGCCTTTTTGTCTTTCAAGGTGGGTCCAGCCACGCACAAGTCGCGTTGCCAGATGGCGCAACTGCGCCAGCTCAACTTGCAACTTCCCTTCGTGGGTACGCGCACGTTGAGCAAAAATATCTAAAATCAGTCCCGTGCGATCGATAACACGGCATTCGCAAAGGGCTTCCAGGTTGCGCTCCTGGGCTGGAGACAGCGCATGATCAAACAACACGACTGACGCGCCAGTTGCTTTTACGGCATCCGCAATTTCTACTGCTTTACCTTCACCAACAAAATACTTTGGGTGCGGCGCTTTACGGCTACCGGTAATCACCTGCATTGCTTCGACGCCGGCGGAAGAGACCAGAGCTTCAAACTCCTGGAGGTCTTCCATATCTTTGTCTTGCGAAAAATAGATGTGTACCAGCACCGCCTGCTCACCGGCATCATAACGGTCAAACAAGCGTAAAACCCTCAAGATAGATTAGCGGGGAACGCAGGATCCCTGGCTCCCCGTGTGGAAAACAGCCAATAACCTTATTCGGTATCTTCGCTGTCCTGCTGCGGCGCAGAAGAACCCTGCGCGTTGCTGCCATGATGGTAGTTACTACCTGTGCCGCCGCCAGCGTTGTTGCTGTGATGAGATACTGGGCGAGACGGAACAACAGTAGAAATCGCGTGCTTATAGACCATCTGGCTGACCGTGTTTTTCAACAGGATCACGAACTGATCGAAAGACTCAATCTGACCTTGCAGCTTAATACCATTCACCAAATAAATAGAAACTGGAACACGTTCCCGACGCAATGCGTTCAGGAACGGATCTTGTAAAGATTGCCCCTTAGCCATTCTATCTTTTCCTTATATGCTTGTTTTGTACTTAGAACCTTGCGATTCTGAAAAATTGCGCACGATACGGCTTAATTGTACACATTCAGTGAACGATATCACCAATAACCTGAATGACTTCGTTTAGCGCTTGTTGTGGTTTTTCGCTGTCTAACCAGTGAACTCCCTCCCAACCGCGTAACCAGGTTATCTGGCGCTTCGCTAACTGTCTCGTGGCGCAAACACCTCGATAAACCATTTCATCGTATGAAATCTCACCTTCAAGATACGACCACATCTGGCGGTATCCCACACAACGAATGGAAGGCATATCCGTATGCAAATCTCCACGGGCAAAAAGCGCCCGCACTTCTGCTTCAAAATCTGAAGCTAACATCTGATGAAAACGCTGCTCAATTCGCTGATGGAGCAGTTCACGGCTCGCCGGGGCGATGGCGAACTGATGCACCTGATACGGCAGAGCGTCTCCTGACGTTTGCGTCAGTTCCGTTAAAGTTTTACCCGAAATGAAAAAAACTTCCAGTGCCCGGGAAAGCCTTTGCGGATCATTTGGATGAATCCGGGCTGCCGCAACCGGATCAATCTCTTCCAGTTGCTTATGCAAAGCACTCCACCCCTGCTCTGCCGCCTGCTGTTCAATCTTCGCTCTAACGTCAGGATCTGCTGATGGCAGAGGCGATAATCCCTCCAACAGCGCCTTAAAATAAAGCATGGTTCCGCCAACTAACAACGGGATACGGCCTGCCGCAGTGATTTCAGCCATCTGCGTAAGCGCATCGCGACGAAAATCAGCAGCCGAATACGCCTGTGCGGGATCGAGAATATCCAGCAAACGATGCGGCGCAGCACGCAGTTCTTCTGCGTCAGGCTTTGCCGTACCAATGTCCATCCCTCGATAGATGAGGGCGGAATCAACGCTAATCAACTCTACAGGCAAAACTTTACGTAACTCAATGGCTAATGCCGTTTTGCCGGAGGCCGTAGGCCCCATTAAAAAAATTGCCTTAGGCAGGCTCGCCTTGCTTGCATCAGTCATGTTTCAGGGCGGTCATAGCCGTTTTTAAATCAACAAGTTGCAATAAACCACCCGGCGGCATTTTGACCAGATGCGGACAAAGGCGTTCAACCTCTGCCAGCACAGTAATCGCCTGCGCCATGTTCCACACGGTGTGTTCACTCGCCAGATGACGAGCAAGCCACTGAGCAGTATTCGCGGCATCAAACGTTGTTTGCTGCGCCAGGTAGCCTATCAGTTCAGGAATCAAGTTTTGTAAATTTTGTTGGCGTAAGGGTAAAGGCACTGCACGAATTGTCACATGTTGTGCTTCCAGTACGCATTCGATACCCATTTGAGTAAGCGATGCCATCGCACGCTGTAAAACTGCTGTTTCTTGTGGGGATATTTTCAAGCGAACCGGGATCAACAGTGGCTGAGCACAGGCCGCATTAACCCCGGGCGTCAACTGCGCTTGTTTGAGCCAGCGTTCAGCCACCGGTAAGGATAACAATGCCAGTTTGTTATCTCGCTCGAGCAGCGCTATATCCGGTGCAACAATCGTTAATACCCGACCAAAGCTCTGACTATGTCCTTCCAGTGAAGACATTGGTGTCTCTGCGTGTGCTTTACGCTCCACGGCTGGGGTATCCAGCAATTTCCGGTAAAGCGCACCCTGCTGTTTTTCATAACCAGGCTGAGCATGAGGGTAGCTGGCTCCTGTTGGGCGCGGCGTGCTTCCCGTCGCTGCAAAGCGCGGTGCGGCAGGCTCGCGCGCAGCAGCAGGTTCTGCAAAATGATTCCGCCCTGCCGCCACTCGATTTTCCGGGATGCTACGAGGTATTAATGCCTCGTTTTCCATTGGAAGCTGAGGCTCCACCTGCTGTTGCAGTACACTCAGCACCCCCTGATAGATAAAATCGTGCACCAGACGAGACTGATGGAAGCGAACTTCATGCTTGGCAGGATGCACATTCACATCGACCTGATGCGGATCGATTTCCAGGTACAGGACAAAGGCGGGTTGCTGATCGGCCCCCAGCTTATCTTCGCAGGCCTGACGAATAGCGTGATTAATCAGCCGGTCGCGCATCATGCGGCCATTTACATAGCAATACTGGATCTCAGCGAAAGCAGAACTGCTCACATTCGGATCGGCCACCCATCCACGCATCGCAAGATCGCCATGCTGCCACTCAATCGCCAGCGCCTGCTCAAGAAACGCGGTTCCGCAGATAGCCCCTAACCGACGCTCTTTCTGTCCACCTTCGGCCACTGCGCGGTACTGGCGTATTATCTTACCGTTATGACTCAGATTGATGGCCACATCGAAACGCGCCAGCGCGATACGTCGAATAATTTCGTCGATATGCCCAAACTCGGTCTTTTCGGTACGCATAAACTTGCGTCGGGCTGGCGTGTTGTAAAACAGATCTAATACTTCCAGCGTGGTCCCCACAGGATGAGCGGCGGGTTTCACCGTCACGTCCATATCACGCCCTTCGGCGTAGGCTTGCCATGCTTCTTGTTGCTCAGCGGTACGGGAAGTGAGGGTCAAGCGTGAAACTGAACTGATACTGGCCAGCGCTTCGCCGCGAAAACCAAGGCTAATAATCGCTTCCAGATCGTCCAGGGAGGCAATTTTACTGGTGGCATGACGTGCAAGCGCCAGCGCCAGCTCGTCTTTTTTGATGCCACAACCGTTATCCCGAATGCGAATCAGCTTTGCGCCACCACGTTCGATATCAATATCGATGCGAGTTGCCCCCGCATCGAGGCTGTTCTCTACCAGCTCCTTCACCACCGATGCAGGGCGTTCCACCACCTCACCGGCGGCGATTTGGTTCGCGAGCTGCGGCGGCAGAACCTGAATCGGCATGAATTCCCCTTAGTTTGTCGCAGTCATCTCGCCAGGCAGAGCCGCGCTGGCCGTCTGACTTGCACTACCTTGCGGTGCGGACTGCAGCGGATGCGCCTCAAAATAGTGACGAAGACCGTTATAAATCGCGTTGGCAATTTGCTGTTGATAGCTATCGCTCGACAGCAAACGCTCTTCACCGTTATTGCTGATAAAGCCTGTTTCTACCAGGATTGACGGAATATCCGGCGAGCGCAAAACGCCCAGGCTTGCATGTTCAGGACGACGCTTATGCAGCGCACCCACACTTTGCAGTTGGTTCAAGACGTTAGTGGCGACATCATACCCGACACGCTGGGAATGACCGAATTGTAAATCCAGTACCGCCTGGCTGAGGTAAGGGTCAGACTGGCTGTTTGCCAGTACATCGCCTGCACCACCTAACAGTTCTGACTGCTTCTCGTGTTGTTCAAGCCAGCCAGCCATTTCACTGTTGGCGCGACGGTTAGAAAGCACCCAGACAGACGCCCCTGTCGCATCACGGTTCGGCGCGGCATCAGCATGAATTGACACCAGGAAGTTGGCATTTTGCTTACGCGCGACATCCGAACGCCCCATCACCGAAATAAAGTAATCACCGTCACGGGTCATTACACCTTTAAACATCGGGTCGTCATTCAATAATGCGCGCAGCTTACGGGCGATCGAAATAGTGACATTTTTCTCGCGAGTCCCTCCCGGTCCAATTGCACCCGGGTCTTGCCCGCCGTGTCCGGCATCAATCGCAATAATGACTTTATCGCCACTGGCTATGCGCGCACTGGCGGCAGGACGTGTCGCCGTATTACTACTGGTTACGCTGGTGATACGGTCATTGCTTGATTTAAACGGGTTGCGTGCAGGCTCAGACGGACGCGGTGTATATACCGGTGTTTCTACGCGCTTAGCCACTACGGGCGGAGGCGGCGGGACATCCGCATTAATCGTAAAGACAACGGTATAATTTGCGCCGTTTTGCTGCTTCATCGCCTGAGTTTTGCCCTTCTGGGTTAAATCGACCACCAGTCGTAACGACTGGCTGTCTTTAGGCGTACCGGAGCGGATACTCTTCACCAGGTTATTGCCGCTAAATTGCAGCGGAAGCCCCTGAATGACACCCGTCTGTTTTATGTCCAGAGCGACACTGCGATTATCAAGCGGTGAGAAAGTATATTCAGGGTCGCCCATAAAACTGAACGTAATACGGGCCTGGTTATCCCCGTTCGACACCTGAATATCCGACAGATTTGCCGCTCCGGCCTGCGCGCACAGCAGTGTCGTTGCAGCCAACAACCAACCTTTAACGCGATTAATCATCCCGTCATCCCTTAGCTTAACCGGCCAAACGGGCCAGTAAGGCATTACCTGATGAGGAAACAGCACTGATGTGTGCCTCACGCCCTTGCGCCTGGTAATCTAAGTGAATTTCGACATCCGGGTCAGGTAAGACACCCGCACCTTGTTGCGGCCACTCCACCAGGCAAATGGCATCGTTGGCAAAATAATCACGGATCCCCATAAATTCCAGCTCCTCGGGGTCCGCAAGACGGTAAAGATCGAAGTGGTAGACCATGACATTTTCAAGCGTATACGGCTCTACCAGCGTATAGGTCGGGCTTTTCACGTTCCCGTCATGGCCTAATGCTTGCAAAAAACCACGGCTGAAGGTCGTTTTACCTGCGCCTAAATCACCGTACAGATAAATGACGGTTGCGCCCTGGCAGGCCAACGCCACACGCTTGCCAAGATCTAAAGTCGCTTGTTCGTCAGGTAAAGGAATCGCTCGATTAGTCATTTTCTACGTCAATCACATCCGGGTTAACAACACGCCTTAGCGTGCAAAAAAGATCGGTGGCCAGCATGCCGCGTGTTCCATACTGTGCGGCAAGCATGTCCGCTGCCGCGCCGTGGGCCACGCAGCCCGCACAGGCTGCATCATAAAGGGTAAATTTCTGCCCAGGCAACGCACCAATAATACCGGAGAGCACATCGCCCATTCCGCCACTGGCCATTCCCGCATTACCGGCATCAATAATCCCCATCGCGCCCGATTCACAGGCGACGACTGTACCTGCCCCTTTCAGAACAGCAACACCTCCGTAACGTTTTACCAGACGTTGTGCGGAAAGTAAGCGATCGCTCTCAATTTCTGCAACGCTACAATTGAGCAAACGCGCGGCCTCGCCGGGGTGAGGTGTCAGGATGCGATTGTGACGCTTATCAGGATTGATTGCCAGAAGGTTCAGCGCATCGGCATCCCACAGCATCGGTTTACGACTATTCTCGACTTTGCGAAGCGCATTTTTGCCCCATGCTGCTTGCCCAAGACCAGGGCCTATCACTACCATATCCGCCCATTCGAGGCTGTCATCAAGGGATTGCGGCGTCAGCTCATGCACCATTAATTCCGGCCTGGCGGTAACAATTGGACCGATATTTTCAAGGCGAGTGAGCACTCGTACTAATCCAGCCCCGCAGCGCACTGCCGCTTCGCCCGCCATGCGAATCGCCCCAGCCGTTCCATGATCGCCACCGATAATCACCAGCTTTCCGTGCTCGCCTTTGTGCGATGTCGGGCGGCGTGGCGTAAGCCACTGTGCAAGCTGCGAAGCATCAAAACGAGAAAGGTTTGTTTCCTGTCCGGCGAGCCAGCTTTCCAGCCCGAGGGCGTTGTGATGCAATACCCCGATGACATCCCGCGCTTTACCCGTTAGTAGACCTGGTTTAAGTGCAATAAAGGTAATGGTAAGCGTCGCATGGATCACCGCCCCCGGTGTTGCGCCGGTTTGCGCGATTAACCCGGAAGGGATATCCAGAGCAACAACAGGCGCGGCATGTGTATTAGCACGCTCAATCAGCGCGGCAATGTTGTCCTGTGGAGCACTACGTAGCCCAGTTCCCAGCAGGCCATCGACAATCACATCAATATCATCGGGCCATAGGCAATCTGACGCATGAATCACCCCACCCGCATTGAGCCAGGCTTTGCGTGCCGTACTGGCCTCTTCTGGCAGCGGTTTATCGCTTTCCTGCGCCAGAAGGGTGACGCAAATACCGGCGGCAACGGCCAGACGCGCGACGACATAACCGTCGCCGCCGTTATTACCGTGTCCGCACAAAATTAGCCAGTGTGCTGATTGCGGCCAGGTATTACGGGTAAGAGTGAATGCGGCCTCACCCGCTCGCTGCATCAGCTCATATAAGGTTATACCGAGACTGTCTGCCGCCGCTTTTTCAGCGCGGCGGAGGTCATCCGCATGCCAGATGGAATGTGGTATACTTGCGGGGTTTTTCTTCACTGTATGGTCCGTCATGTCACAGCCCCTCGATCTCAATCAATTAGCGCAAAACATCAAACAGTGGGGCGCTGAGCTTGGCTTTCAGAAAGTGGGCATCACGGATACCGACCTCTCCGCCAGCGAGCCTAAACTTCAGGCCTGGCTGGATAAACAATACCACGGCGAGATGGAGTGGATGGCGCGTCATGGCATGATGCGCGCACGCCCACACGAGCTTTTACCGGGTACATTACGCGTCATCAGCGTGCGTATGAACTATCTGCCTGCCAATGCGGCATTTGCTCGCACGCTGAAAGATCCTTCCCTGGGTTATGTCAGCCGTTACGCTCTGGGTCGTGATTACCATAAACTTCTGCGCAATCGGTTAAAAAAACTCGGGGAAACTATTCAGCAACACTGTGTTTCGCTGAATTTTAGACCCTTTGTAGACTCTGCGCCTATTCTTGAACGCCCAATTGCAGAAAAAGCCGGGCTTGGCTGGACAGGTAAGCACTCACTTATTCTCAGTCGTGATGCCGGGTCGTTCTTCTTTCTGGGCGAACTGCTAATAGATTTGCCATTGCCGGTGGATGGCCCTGTAGAAGAAGCCTGCGGGCGCTGCGTGGCGTGTATGACTATCTGCCCAACAGGCGCTATCGTTGAACCTTACACTGTCGATGCTCGCCGCTGTATCTCCTATCTCACCATCGAACTGGAAGGGGCAATTCCGGAAGAGTTTCGCCCACTCATCGGAAACCGTATCTATGGTTGCGATGACTGCCAGCTAATCTGTCCGTGGAACCGCTACTCACAGCTCACAGATGAAGAAGACTTTAGCCCGCGAAAAGCACTGCATGCCCCGCCGCTTATCGAGTTATTCGCCCGGACTGAGGCCTGGTTCCTTAAAGTGACCGAGGGGTCCGCCATCCGCCGGATAGGGCATTTACGCTGGCTGCGAAATATTGCCGTTGCACTGGGTAATGCAGCCTGGAATGAGGCCAATATTCAGGCGCTCGAAAGCCGTAGAGGTGAGCACCCACTTCTCGATGAACACATAGAATGGGCGATTGCGCAGCAAATTGAGAAGCGAAATGCCTGTGTGATAGAGGTGCAATTACCGAAAAAACAGCGCCTGGTGAGAGTGATTGAAAAAGGGCTAACACGCGACGCCTGATATATTCACAGCCTGTGTATAAAAATACAAACTCAAGCACCATGAGGGTTTGCAAACAGGTCAAGTGATCTCTTTAACATTTCTAAATGAAATTTAATTAAACAAATTCAGCTGGTTATCAAGATACCGTTCACCGTGCGAAGGTTTTTCTCTTCATCGATAAAGTGACCATTCTGTGGATAACTCTGTTTACAAGAGTATTTCAAACACAATAGAAAATGTCCCCAACGAAGAAATTCGCTGTGGATATCTGGAGAGTGAAGAAGAATTTGGAGCGGGAAACGAGACTCGAACTCGCGACCCCGACCTTGGCAAGGTCGTGCTCTACCAACTGAGCTATTCC
>NZ_WLVC01000034.1:0-57648 GCF_016859735.1 Lelliottia sp. RWM.1
CCGGATAGATTCAAGCAAGCCAACTTGTCGTCAAAATCGGTGTTGCAAAAACGGGAGTGACCATAGATTCCGTTTTCTGAGACGACCCCATCTACGTCAGGTTTCCGCTTTGGTTCGCTGGTGGCCGTCTCAGCTTGTTTTAGGGTGGAACGTGGATAGGCCAGGTTATATGCTGCGCCTGTGGTCATTTGCTCGATGACCGCAGGTGCATAACCTTCTGCTTCCAGCTTACGATATGCAGCCCGGTAGTCTCTTTGGGTTTTCAGCGGGTATATCTTTCCGCCTTTACCATCGAAAGCGATAAACCAGAAATCGTCCGTGCCAGTTTCCAGATTTCTGCAACGTTTCAGATGCCATCCGCCTTCTCTCGCCCAGATGGTACGGTTATTTCTGGCATTCGTTTTGTCATAACCGTTCTCGTCAAGCCAGCTATCAAAGCTGGTCAGCCCCAGATCCTGAACCTCCAGAGAAGGCACTCGAATGACCTGCAAGGTATGGCGGGGTCTTGGCTCTCTCATCTTGATCTCTTCCTAGCGCTGGTCTGGGAAATACGGATATTGCGGGCCATATTCATAGTCATGCGGGCCTGGCTCAACTTCCCAGAATGGACGGCCGCTAATTGTCTTTGGACCGCGCTCGTTTACGATGTCTTCTACATCCTGAATATTAAATGGCATCGTTGCCAGTAACAGCTGATCTTCGGGTGTCAGCGTCACAGTTGCACCGTCGATACGGCTGTAAAGGTCGGCAAACTGTTTACCTGCACCGTGCAACCGGTGCTCCGCTACACTTCTGATTGCGTGTAAGTCCAGCTCCGCCGCTTCCATGCGATCCACGTATAGTTTCATTTCTTTACGCAAAGCGCTCAGCTCACGGGCTTTAATAAACCCGCAGGCGTACCCACCCAGGGCGATAACTGCAATGATTGCTAAAATTGCCATTTTTTTCTCTCACGTGATTGCGGCCGTTACTCTAGTCTTAATGTGAAGTCTGGGAATTCGCTGGATGTTAAGTACGTTTTCATCCCCAGACTGACAGATGCTAAGGCGCGATCCCAACACTCCATTTGTAAGTATCAGGCCCATCTTCTCCGCTGGTGGCATCTGCTACAATCTGTGCATAACGTTCTCCAGCAAGTTCTCTTACCATCTGATCCACGACCCATTGCAGATGATGCATTTCATCGGTTCCGCCGTAACGACAAGCCAACTCAATAGCCCGCTCTATTCTTTTTTGTTCTTCAGTCATACTGAATCCTCACGCTTACATCAGCTATTCTGAAAACATGCACACTATAAATTGCGGCTGTCATTTCTCAGCCAGGCGCCTGCATTGCTGCCTCATTCCATCAAAAATACTTTCCGCAAGCTGCTGGGGGAACTGGTCCGGAAGAAGCCCGCTAACACGTTCAATGACACCCGGGGTTCTGGCGATGATTTCCTCTATCATCGCCTCTGTCTGCTGTTTACTCAGGCCGGTTATCTCACCATGCCTGATCCAGTGGCGTCGTTGTATTCGATATATCTGGTAATAGTTGCTACTGCCACGTACGGCCATCGCCAGTTTGCACTTCTGCCAGGATATCTGATTGTTCCCATGACCGATCACCGGCCATGCCGACAACACATCATAGAGTGGTGTAAGGTGATAACGTCCCTGTGGCCCAATAGAAATACTGAAATTTTTAGCGTGGCCATCTGTTGCGGCCATCATCCAGAAAACTATCTGCGTCATAAAAAACTGCGCTTTGTCACGCTCAGCACGGTCTGAATTACTCAGAACTTCCATAATTTCCGATATACCTGGCCCGCCGTCCGCCTGATATTTTCGTAATGGCGAAATGCCCAGGGCCTGACACATATCCTCCTGGGGTAAACGAATGATCCATTGTCCGTTTCCTGACCATTTTCGGTCAAAACGTTCTACCACCAGCGCTTTCTGATCTTCAAAGTGAGCAATCTGCGTTCTTGCCACGGGGAGCCCGTACTGTTCGAGAAGTACCGAGCAGAGCCATTCATTTTCAACCGACGAGCGCATGTCGGCTTTCATGTTCCCCACAAGTCCGAGCGGTAGCTTGAATATATGCGTCGTTGGTGTATTACCCTCCGGCATACACCACCGATCTTCATGCCACAGTAGGGCTGTTTTCTCCTGAGCACCGGCAATAGATAAACGTAAGTCGTCGTTATCTTCTGGCCTGCCCGGTAGCAATGTCTCCGTGGTATTACGCAAAGTTGCCGCAATTTCTGATTCAGTAAGCGGGTGATACTTCACGGAATATAAATCTGTGGGTTCATCTCCGTCATGAAGCAGCTGTATCGCGCCCACGCAGTCTTTTCCCAGCTCCGTCAGAAGATCAAAAGGCTCCAGGCTATCGGCCTTGTAACGCATTGCCAGACGTCTGCGTATGCCTTCGCTGTCCGGGAGTAAATTATCAAAATAGTCACGTACCACATTTCCACGCCAGACCTGGTTCCCGGGAGTAAAAGGAAGGGACAATGACAGCGGCCTTCCCTGTTCGTCTGCACTCCAGTCAGGAAGGTATTGTAAGCTGTCTACCCCTTTACTTTTTTCCCAGTATCCGACTTTGATTCCGTTCATCCAGATTGCCAGACGCTGCTGTTTCCGGCTCATATCGTTACCATTTCTCCTGTCGTGCAGGTGAGTTTGATTTAAGCATTTCTTCCGTCTGCTTCCCCTCTGAAGAGGCGGTTGTCGAGGAGAAGCTGATTTTTACGCCCAGGATAGAAAACACCTTGAATAGCCGTTCAATGCTCGCACTGGCAGGGTTGGCTTCCAGACGTGAGTATGTCTGTTGAGTGACCCCTAACCTTTCGGACAGGTCTTTTTGCGTCAGGCCATTCGCCTTGCGAAAACCAATGAGCAAGGGACGCAACTGGTTGAGCGTGTTTAACGGGTAATCATTATTGATCATAAGCTGGCCTCAGTAGTTCCTCTGATACACCTTGTACGCTGTTTTCTAAACATACACCCTAAAAGCTGTAATATCAAATTAACAGCCTAAAAGCTGTTAAATAGAGAGTACAACCTTTAGGCTGTTACTAAGTGGCAGCATAAATCTTTATGAGGTTTGATATGAGAGAACTATCAATAATAAGCCGTTACGCTCGTACAGCATCCGGTAAGAGAGCTGACAGATCAGGATCATCGGTAAACGAGAAGCGGAGTATCTTATGGCCCTGTTGTGAGCTGTATAAATAACTACGAGCTACTCTCTGCCTCGGGGAGGAGGCAGAGAGAGTATTAAAAGCAAAGGCAGACATTTTTAGCAGCTGGTGGGCTATGGGGTTCCGGAGGTGCTCCGGTGAATGTTACTTGACTGGCAAGTTTCCTGCTATGATGGTCAATGCCTCGATGCTGTCTATATTGTTCTGAAGCCGTTCCAGTTCTGCCTTTTCAATACCGGCCCAAAGCTTTAAGTGTCGCTGATAAAGGGACCACTTGAGTGAGTGAAAACCATTCCAGGCCAACCCCATCCAGGAGGCGTAATTCGCATTGAGAATATTGCCGGTGATATACATTTTACCTGCGTTAACAGCACTGGAAGTTCCATAACCCAGGGCAAGCATCATCCGGAAGCGTGGATTTAGCCGCAACGGCATGGTATCCAGTAAGGTCTCCCCAAAAGCTCCTTTTCCCAGCGATACCTGTTTCGCCACATAGAAAACCCGCATCAAAACTTCCATTATGCTCATCGGAATACTTGTCACGATAAACTGACGAAAGTCATACCCGTTGACATACATGTACTCTATTTGTTTGCCGAAGTTAGAACTCCCCACAGGGATCCCCTCAAGCATACGAAGTAGCCCCATAAAAGGAGCCGGTAACCCCATGCCACGGTTTCCTTTTGCTGAGGGGGCATTAACATCCGATGCCAGGTGTCCAAACATTCTGGCGATGAGCCTGAAAATATTGGTTTCGTCTGTAACGCCTTTACTGGAAGGATAAACCACGATCTGTCCATTCTGAACCACCGTACAGGTCCCGTTCAGCATATCCTTTATACCGAAAATAATGCCCAGTACGGGATCGTGTGACAAAGCTCTTAAGCGGTGATTTGTGGGAGACAAAACGCCACCGGCCGCACCCACTAAATCGCTGCTGATCGAACTGTCTGGTGCCCCTATAGGGAACAAATCTGAGAGTTTTGTACTCAGGTCCTCCGGCAAAATGGCATTGAAGGCTTTCTGCACCTGTTTATTGAAAATACCATCCACTTCTGCCGTAAAGCTCACCGTAGGTTTTGGCGGGGCTCTGACGCAAAGTAAATCCAGCATGGATGCTATGAGCCCGCATCCGCAGGCAATAGCATAATCCCAGGCGTCGAGTGCGTAGCGATCATTAAATTCTTTAATATGATTCTGGATCCGGGCATCTACAACAGCCAAGTCATCCGTGGAGAGTATTGTGGCCAGTCCAATATCACCGCATACACGCTGGTTAGCCTCGCTATATATAGTCTTGAGACCAGTAGAATGCATGGCAGTATCTGAAGGGGTCATTTCTCGCAGATGATGTTCTTTAAGCGCCAGATGCTCCGCTTCATCAAGTTCAGTGCCGCTGATTAGCCCGGTCAACTGTGCCTTAAGGCTCTCTATATCACTGTTAATTGTCTCGTGAGCGTTCGCGATATCCTGACCACGGAGCTGAATATAACGGATGGCCCTGAACTCATCATCATAAGGAGACTGACTCATGTGTTTACCTCACCGCGACCAGGCTACCTTTTGGAGCTTTCTTAGTAAGCATGTCGATTGTTGCCTTGATGCCAGCAATTTCTGCCTTAAAATATTCCGCATTCGACATCAACCTTTCCTGAACTTCGTAGAGCTTTTGGATGGCCTGACTAAGGGCGGCTGTCAGTTTCGCATTTTTTTTGTGTTTCACTATCGCGTACCCGCCAATCCCTAACACAGCTACAGGTGCGGCCAATACCGCAATGCCTGCAACCATACCGCCACCGACGATAGACCCTGCTGTAGCGAGCCCGGAGGTTATGCCTGCTGCTGACACTCCCGTTGTACCAAGCGTATAGAGAGCACCGAAGGAAGCCGCTGCGCCTACGCCTGACCCCGCCAAAGCTGCTGCGCCCTCAGTAATACCCGGGAACTTATTTTCAAGCGCCTGAAGAGCACTTGTAACTTCATCCATTGCCTTCTTGCGAATTTTTTCGAGCTCTTCAGTTTCGGTAGCGTCCATTACAGGCCTCGTATTCATAACTTGCTGTGTGATAGGTGAAAAAGAGCACCATAAAAGTGATGAAGAAATCATGACTTACTATTGTGGCACTTTCGAGTTCATGTTTGTCAGTTTCAATGCTGTTGCTGTTAGTAAGGGCAGACGCCATATCGGGCAGACCCAAAATAACTATCGTGCCAGCGTCATTTTGGAACTGACTTTGCTAAAAATCAGTAGCGGACTGAACAGACATGTGTGGATTTGAATCTGGGCAGGTTCCAGACATTATTCCAACCAGACTTCCAATGACAAAATGCTCGTCATTCTCGGAGACGACATAGGGTCCACCAGAGCAACCATCGGTGTTGAAATGTGCTATTACAAAGCGAGTTGTGAGATGTTGGGGAGAATGATTTGAGCAATTTAAAGGCCAAATGCCTGAAACTTCACCAGGGAATGTCGAAATTGTTGTCTCATTCATTGGATATCCGACACCCAATGTACCCATGCCAGCTGCGGGAGCCAGGACCTTAAAGTAACTACTTACAGGCTGTTGTATTCCAGCTGGTAATACGATTTCTGCACTGTCAACAAACGGAATGCCGTCTTTAAAGTCTGCCCTGTCATTAGCCTCATTGAGAATGAAATCGACTAGAACAGGCTCTTCGTTCACCAGTCCTTGATGGTTAAGAAATTTGACGTAAAGTTTAAGTGTATTGCTGACGGGATAAATTTTTCCAAGAGCATTGGTAACAACATGGGCTGCGGTGAGAATCTTTTGCTGCTGACCATTATCGAAACCAAACGCAGTTGCTTCGAGATGGCTACTAAAATGAGGATCATTGCTTACATAGATTTTACAAACGTAGTTTTCAAACATTATTTCCTCCTTTTGCCGGTACCTAATCAGTTACACGGCTGCATGTTATAAACAACTAAACTCGCTTCCTGATATTTGAGTTTGTATGTTTTGCCAGGCACCAGCTCACCTCTGAAACACGGTTAGTCTCCTCCATGACATGGTTATGGCACTGTTATCGACGAAAGGCTGGAATTCCTTTAATGGCATTATCCATTTCAAGTCGTATGTCCTGAACGGGAGCGTATATTTTTATGATTCCAGATCTTAACCCTGAAACATTCCCCGTATCAAAACTGACCCGTTACAGATAAGTCACCACCGGTGCTGTCGATTAATTTAGTGAATTGCATGTCCTCATCCCATAAAGGGTAGGGCCTACCCCCGGCATCGAGCAAACCTGACCACCCTGCCCTTATTAAGACCCCACATGCGGCAATGGTGCCCTGTCCACGCCGCCCGCGAACTTTGAGGAAATGGGGAGAAAATAAAAAGAAAACAAAAAGTTATCGGCTGAAGTACCGGCGCAGATCGGGAATCAGGCGAAGCCTGACAGCACGTTAGGGCCTGGCAGGGGGCTTGAGGGATGAGGACATGCAATTGTGATAACCTTCCCGCCACGGGGTCGGTTAAATTCGTATCCTGCCGGTGCAATTCCAACGGCCGCGTTACCAGTTCGCCGGGTAGCATGGCCAGCAAAGCCAGGCATCGAGCACCCGGGTTTCACTGACGGCCGCTGCATAGACGCCGGTATCCGGGAAGAAATAAACCGGGGTGGCGTTGTTCAGCTGGTCGCCTTCATCGGCCAGAGCGCCGATCACCTCATGAGGCTTAAGCAGCATATCCGTTAAATATTCATCCGGGTGGATGGCATTCAGCGATATGGCCATCTCCAGAAATTCATCCAGGGTATGGCGGGTACGATACCCCCGGAAAACCTCGTATGAAGGCGTGACGCATTCACCATCCAGGGAACAGGCATCGTAACCGGCCAGCTGCTCTTCGGTGAGTCCGGAGGCATGCTTTGCCACAAGATTCGTAAATTGCTCTTTATCGTCCATCACAATCCTTACGCTGTAGGGGCCTGTTTGTGTTATCACTGCTTCCGGTTTTTACTTCGCACAACCCGGCAGGTATCCGGTCGCCCGGGCGTCCTTTGCGGTCTTGTTCGCCCTTCGCCTGAATTACGTCAAATCCCTTTCACTACCCGGCCGCAGGGTGACACCTCCCCTTTTCTCCGGAAGCGAAAGAGGAAGAACAGTTTAACAGCCCGGATCCTCAATAATTTTCGCGTAACGGACTAAATAACCGGTTTATGCAGCTTCTGATAACCACAGACCGCGATAGAATAAAACGTCTGGTGAGGAACCGGAGTGTTATGTAAGCGGGGGGTTTAACTGGGTATCTGTGTAGTCCTATTTAGCCAGATATCCCGAATAAAAACCTCAACGATTAGGTAAACGAAATGGATGGATTCTGGTCGATGTTCTGTTTGTTTGTCGTGGTAGTTTCACTGCATAAAGCCCTTTCTGTAGCAGCAGCACGAGCAGACGCAGCAAAATTAAATATGCTTCTCAGAATGAGAAAGTTTAAAAAGTAGCTTTCAAGACATCTGAGAATTCTTTTAAATCCTCAGAGGAAGTTATATGTTTAGGCTATTTGCAAACTAAGGTTGGAATTCCATCATTCTAGCCTTAGATCTTTGATCAAGTGAAGTTGCTCACTTGGTTGGATTTTACCGTTTCCTGACGGCTTTTCAGAAGCGAGGGCTGGTTGGAATGCCTTCCAGCTAGAAGTCTTGCAGATGCTCTCCGGGCATTAACTCATTGTCGAATCTGCACCAGTATCACTAGGTTGTTGAGCGGGCGATTAGCTTTTTCACTGAGCCGCTGTACACTCGACTGCTTCAAGAAGCACTACTTACCATTTGCCTGCCGTAAGGTCTGTTCTTAGCTGGATTTTTTTGGGAGGATACGCAGTCATGACAACTCAATCCAGCTCAATACAATACGCTTACGCGCTAGACGGCGAGGGCACCCTCACGCACATTGGCGCTGCCCTGCGCTCACATACTTACACCTGCCCAGGTTGTAAGAGCCCCCTGACCCCGGTAATGGGCGAGTTCAACGCTAAGCACTTTCGCCATTCGGAAGAATGCTGTGCCCTTGAAACCTATCTTCACAAGTGCGGCAAAGAAGCATTCTTCTATCGCTACCAACAAGCTCTCAGCCGTGAAATGCCTATTAGCCTTGAGCTGGAGCGCCGGGTTGCCTGTAATGGTTCTCGTTTAGCCTTGGTTAGAGACGAAGCACGTCAGTGCGTAAAATCCGTGCCTGCACGCTACAACTTGACTCAATTTTTCGATCAGGCAGAGCTGGAAAAACACGATAAGGTCACAGGGCTGCGACCAGACGTGATGTTGTATGATACGACTGGCGAAAGGCGTTGCTACGTAGAGATTTGTGTCACACACCCCTGCTCTCAAGACAAGATCGAAGCCGGTATCCCGATTCTTGAGTTTAAGGTCCAATCTGCCTCTGATATTCAGATGTTGCTTACCGGGGCCTACTCGATCAAGGAGAAGATCCTGAGAGTATTCAACTGGCTTCCCCCGTTTCAATCTGTGGACACCTGTAGCGGCGTCTGCTCAGTAGGTAACGTGGATATGTCTGTCTGGAGTTTAAGTGGTTCCGGCCGACTCAACGAACAAACGATGCCGCTCGCTGAAGTGGATTTAACAATCAATTCTGACGTGAACACATGGCCTAGATCGTTAGGGGCCGCTGAGCTGGCTGATAACTTACGAGCTTTTATCCGTCACGCCGATCCTCATTCACTATTTCCCAACTGCATTATGTGCGAGCAAGCAGGCCGATGGGAGGATGGCTATCTGCAATGTCACAGTAAGGCAAAGATCGTTCCCTACACCGAGGCCCGTCAGTGCGCCAATTACAAGGTTAAGGCATGACCAAAAGACTGACTTGGGAGCAGAAAAGTATTGTCAGCCATGACACCGGACATGCGTTGGTAAAAGCCGTACCTGGTAGCGGGAAAACAACCACACTTGTAAAGCGCGTTGAGCGGCTGGTCAAGACGGGAACTGATCCTCGCTCCATTCTGATCCTGATGTACAACAAGTCGGCGCAGGTGAGCTTCACGGAGAACTTGAAGACGGCACTGATGTCGAGCGTGATTCCAGAAATCCGCACGTTCCACAGCTTGGCCTTAAAGATTGTTGGTTACGGAGAACGCCAACAGATAATCAAGAAGAAAGACCTCATTACTCCAAGCGACTACCGCTATGAGCAACTGGTAAAGCAAGCCTACCGCTATGGCTTTGACCATGAGGCGAATTATATTGACCCCAATGAAATTGAAAACTTCGAGCTGTTTATTGCTCGCTGCCGGGCGGCGGCCGTAACTCCTGTTGATGCTGCCAATGATCCAACGTTCAGCAACATCAAACGGGAGTTTATTCACGCCTATGGCCGCTATTGTGAGCTGCTGGAGGAAAACAGTCTGCGAACCTTTGATGACTGTTTGATTGAGGCTGTCGCACTGTTGCGTAATGACAGCAGCCTTGGTGCCCACTTCAAGCACATCATTGTTGATGAATATCAGGACGTTAACCTGATACAGCATGACATGACCCGCTTGCTATCTAAGTCGGATACGTCGGTTATGGCTGTTGGTGATGTTAACCAGTGTATTTATGAGTGGCGTGGTGCTCGACCAGACTTTATCGGCGGACTGTTTGAAAGGCACTACCCGAATACGAAGGTGTTTCAACTGTCATGCACGTTCAGATTTGGCCATGAGCTTTCCTTGATGGCTAACTCGGTAATTCGGCGCAACTCTACAAAGCTGACCAAGCTTTGTGTCAGTCATCCTAGCACCCCCAAAACAGAGGTCAGATTGCACTTTGATAACTGCCTATCCAAGGTGCTATCAAACCTCTCGGTGAGCAGTGGAACACAAGCCATATTGTCCCGCACTAAGGCGAACCTTGCTGAGGCGGAAATTGCTTTACGCCTGTGTGGGCTACCTTATCGCTACCTCAATGGTTCAAGCGCATTACACACCCGCACCGAAATCGGGATACTGGTAGTTGGCGTCTTGCTGTCTGTGTACGGCGATCTGCGGCTACTGGAAAACCATCCCAACAAACAAGCGATTGTTTACGGCTTTCTGAAGGAGGCTGGTTTTAGATGGCAGAAAGGGCAATTCAAAGCGGCGCTCAGTGGATTGATGGCTCCGCACGCCGACCTATGGTCTGCTCTAGGTCAGTTATTCGAGGGCGCACAATACCAAAAAGATCGGCTGGGCAGGCTCGCCACTATCTGCCAGAAAGACGGAGAGGAAACGCCTGCTATCGATGTGTTACGACGCCTGAGTATGGAGGGTTTCATTGATAGTGTTGGCTCTGAGGGTGTAACTCGCACTGGATCGAACGACCAGCAACGAGGGGTCGTGAGGATCGGGGAGCTACTTGACTCCAGTAAGATCGATTCCCGCACGTTTTTAAACCTTATCTTGAATCCAGGCGAGGCTGCTACTGACTGCGATCCCTTCATCCTTTCCACACTGCATGGTTCCAAGGGGCTGGAGTGGGATAACGTAATACTGATCGGGCTGAATGAGCAGGAATTTCCTGGCGGCAAACCCGATGATGTTTACAGCGTTCGCACATCGATGAACACCCCTCCGGCCGAAGAGGAAATCGAGGAGGAACGTCGGCTGTTTTATGTCGGTATCACTCGCACAAAACAGCAGCTAAATCTGGTGGTCCCTCTTGATGAAGGGCTTGCGCGGTGGCTCAAAAACCGCTGGGATAGCACCCCGAAGAAGTCACCGATAGCTACTCGCTTCGTCTATGAGGCTGGCTGGACTGCTTGTGCGGTTACCAGTGATGCGATCTATAACAGCACGGTAGAGAAACAGAAGGCTGACTTCAGCAAGTTTCACCAATGGTATCTAAGAGATCTTCAGCGGCTAAAAGTCTAGGGCTACCGATACTTTTCGATTTCAGACAGGTGCTCGTTATCCAGATCAATTGTGGCTTTTCTTTCAGAAGCGAGCTTCTTCGCTCGCTTTGCATACTGAAGCCCCTTGGCTGGCTGCTCTCCGCGTAGGATCTGTTCAGCCTGCTTGCTCGTGCTGTGCCCCAGAAAGCGTTCGTACTGCTCGTCAGATACCTCAGTGCCGATCAGTCGTTCGATCCAGCCGCTTTTCGGCGGGTAACTTACGCCCAGCGCAAGCAACTGCCTTTTCTGTACCCACTATTTCCGGCGCGGCCGGCTTCAATCAAGGCTTTGGTTAGAACTACAGCCATTTGGGGACTCTCATACACAAACCTGAACCATGCGGGTCTGATTGGCGGTCAAGATAGCAGCGCATCGAAATCAACACTGAACTCTGCTTCTAAGAACTCAATCGTGGCTGGTTGGCTATCGAGCGATGCTTCCCGTGTAGACTCCAGTGCGCACTCCAATCGACGCAGCAGAGTAAACGGCAAAATGATCTTGCCGAAGTCGGTATGCTTGAAATCCCCCCCCACAGGTCTTCCGCGTTCTTCCAAATGAAATCAGCTTGCGAAGCAGCCGAACCTACGAACTCTGCCATCTTGGCCTCCAACCAACTTTTGCACGAAACGGCACATCTTCCAAAAGAGGGTTGTCAACCAAGTTTTGCACAAAACGGACTTTGATCCATTTCTAACTAAAATCTACAATCCAACCTCAGATTGCAAATAGCCTATGTTTATTACAGATGGTATGGTTCGTGTTTTTGTTTATTCGATGGCAACTGTACTCTTTCTGCCGCTTGGCTTGTTGAAAAGCACGTGGTGGTTTTCACCATTGTTTGCGATAGCTGCTATTGATTACTTAATGTTTCTGCGTCGACAAGGCTAGTTGCTGAACCTCATACCTCAGAGCAATCTGTATGTTTTTTACACCACTGGTTAAAAGGTCAGGCTACGTTCCTGACGTTTTTTAAAAAACAGTTTTATGTTTGATGCGTTACTGGTCTGTCTGGTAACCCAGTGGTACATTACCATTATTAAGGCTGGCTGGCGGTGGTGCATCATGCTTAAACGACCCTCTCTGAGCGTACTTTCCGACAGTCCTGTGCACCGCACCACTTACCCGGCAGGCCTATGTCTTGGTTATTCTTCGTTGTACCTTTTTCTTCAGCTTTATCCCTGACATGTCTGTCTGAACAGTTCTAAGCAAACCGGAATGTTGTCATGGCCAAAGTACAAGGGCTCTTTGTTGGATACCGAAAATTCGCTGTTGATCGTGACTGGCTTCGTCAGCAGGAAGAACAACGTTATCGGGATCGCCAGCGACAATTTGATGAATGGTCCAGGAAATGGGTCACTGTAACCAGGCTCAAAGAGACTCGTTTATGGACTGACGGAGCCATCAGGCGATGGTTGGGTGAACCTCAGCAGCAGGGTAAATATAAAGTTTTCCCCGTTGAAGCGGTTTTGGCTGCTGAGAAGTTGAATGAGTTTCGGCTCTGGCTTAAACCCCGACTGGAAAAGAAACGTGCCCAGCACCACCACTTTTTAATTCCATTTCTGTAAAGTAGAAACAACGGCAGTTCCGGCCGCATTCAAGGCTTCGGCATCTGGTCAGAAATAAAGCGCCATTTTTCAGTATAAGGGAGGTTAGATAGTGGAAGGTATTGAGACACTGAGTTTGCAGCTTGATGAGAATGAAACTATGGCCCTTGCTCAATTAGTTAAACGTCTGAGCTGGAGCGATCTTCGTGGCTGTGCTGTGAGTGACGAAGAAGCCTGGGTAATGAAAAGCGCAATTGAAAAATTACAACAGGCGTTAAGGGAAGAAGGTTATGCGCCTCGATGAGGCTGGCTTCGTTCTTTATTCCGATAACAAATTTGCTTAAGGACTAACTATGAGCCAGCACTGGTATGAGGTGAAAAGCAATCAGGGAATTGTTCAGGTGATTGTTGGGAGAAGATATTAATGTAATGCGTTTCTGCATTACATCAAGCAGATTAGCTTTTTCTGGTCAAAATAGACGATGTGATTTTTCTTTAGCCGAAGTCCATCCGCTCCCCACGCAACCGGTAAAGGTTCGCAGGTTTAATAAAGATAGGTTTCGTATCTCCCTAAGGGTGGGATAGGTAAACTCATAATGGCATCTGTGTTTACTATGTAAGTATTCGGGTAAAATTCATCTAATACAGTAAAGTTTAGTTTCTTACAAAAGCTTAATAAATATGGGTTTTTCACGTCTTCTATTACAACATCGCACCAGGGATTCGATTCACAGCAAAGCTTCAGAAAAGACTTAAACCATCCCTTGTTTTGTATTTCTTCCGGAAGCCGTACCACATGTATGGTCAGACAATCTCCATGATAACGATTAGTACTTTGTCTAAGCCCTACAACAATCCCCTTTTCTTGAATCTGTACACCTGCCTGATGCTCTTTCATGTCGGGCGTATAGTGCCTTGCTCTGTTTAACCAGGCCACCAGCTGCTGAGCCGTACTTGGTGATTCTTCAGCTATCCATTTCAGGTACTTGATGCGGTCCATATGCGCCTCCCTGTACGATTTCCAATGAACAAAGGCTCTACAGTATTAAGCTGCTGTAGAGCTCATTCAACCAAGCTCAAACTGTGCGTATTAAAGGATGCCTAACCTTTTTGTTTCATCGATCCACGGTCTGAATTCTTCCAGTAGATTATCATATAACTTTTCATCGCTAATCGAACCGAAATCATCCATGGCAAAGAAGTGGGTGTTATCAACCCGGCGGTCAGTAAAGTCATCCAGATTTTTGAGGATACCGTAGCTTGAACCACCCAGGCCGACAAACTTCCAGAAGATGGGGTAGTTGGCAGAACGCCGGATTGCATCTTTAATCGCCCGGGTCTTGCTGATCCCGCCATCGGTAATAAATACAACATACACCGGGATTTTCGAGTCCTTAAAGTAGTCGACTATTTCTTCCATCACAGGAGGCTCGTTGTTTGTCCCTCCGAGGCCCGGCAGGTTCTCCCAGGCTGAACGCTTTCCAGCCCCGCGAATGGACTGAATATATGTGTCCAGGTTGTCCAGTGTGACGTTTGGATACTTCTTATGCTTCTCTCCAAATCCCCAGACATCCATTTCACCGTCGTCGTCGAACTGGGCGGCAAGAACGGCGATGCGGTCCAGCACAGACTGAACGTTACCCTTACTGAACTGGCCACTCATTGAGCCGGATGCGTCAAGTACAAATGCAACCGCTGCCTCAAGGGTGTCCAGTTTATTTTTAGTAAGACTGACCGAGGCTTTTTTAGCGAGGCTTACAAGGCGCGGAGATCTGGTTTCCAGTTTCTTTTCCAGACTGATACGAGCAGGCTTTGCTGGCTGCGGAGCTGGCTGTGCGACATCAACGCCATAGCTAATGGCCAGAGGCTCAAGACCACCGTTGAAACCCTGCCCGAGCGCACGAAGCTTCCAGGCGCCATTGTGCCGATATACTTCACCCAGGATAATTGCTTTCTCACTGCGGCCCTGAGTCTCAGCCTGGAACTCAGCGATTCCTTGAGCCTGCATGCTCAACGAACTGAGCCCACTGATGGTATCTTCACCATCAATGACAACTGTGATTGCAATTTTACTGATGTTCGCAGGAACACGATCCAGTGCTATCTCAATGCTGGACTGCTGAGAACCGGTAACGAGCTTTACTGCCCCTTCAGGAGAAGACAGATTATTGTAAAAGATAAAGTCAGAATCGCCGCTGACCTTTCCCTGAGCATTAAGCAGGAACAGGCAGGTATCGGGTTCGCCTTTAAAGCCGGATTTGGTAGGGTACTGAAGATTCAGCCTGATCGCAGATTGCTGAAGTGGTATGTTTTGTCCGGATTGTAGATTCACATTAACTCTCCTGATTTTTGATTATTTTAAAGCGCAGCGTTTATATAGGTTCCCCTGGCTTAGTTCAGGACGCTGGATTTCTGGTGAGGCGTATATATGGTGTGACACCATATTTCATCACGTTGAAGTTTCTATACCTGTTGAATTGGAATTTCCATTGGTCGGGTATTTTATCTTCCAGAACCCGTGCCTTCATAAGTCGCAAACGTAACATATATCAGAGGGGCATGCTGTTGATATAAGGCACGGAATACAGGCTTTAACCAGCAACCAGAGAAAAATCCGTTTCCTGCCTTTAAAAGGCTCACGTCAGAATTAACATCTCTCTGCTTTCTGAGATTCCCGAACCCTTTCTGCCCCCCCCCTCCTGATAGCGGATCGCAACCAAAAAAAACCCCGGCATTGCCGGGGTATGATTCAGCGTTATTTTAGATGTTAACGCCGTGCTGGGAGGCAAGAGCCGCCAGGCCACCGGCAAAGCCCTGACCGACAGCTTTAAACTTCCACTCAGCGCCATGACGATACAGTTCACCGAAGACCATAGCGGTTTCGGTTGAGGCATCTTCAGACAGATCGAAACGGGCAATTTCCGTGCCGTTGTCGTTGTTGTAAACGCGCATGAAGCTGTTGCTCACCATGCCGAAGTTTTGTTTACGCGCTTCTGCATCATAGATGGTAACGGCAAACACCAGTTTTTTGATATCTGCTGAGACTTTGGTCAGATCGATTTTGACCTGCTCATCGTCGCCGTCGCCTTCACCGGTACGGTTGTCGCCCTGGTGCTCTACCGCGCCATCAGGGCTGGTTTTGTTATTGAAGAAAATGAAATGCGCATCTGACAACACTTTACCGTCTTCGCCTACTGCGAACACGGAAGCGTCCAGGTCAAAACCCTGACCATCGGTTACACGGGCATCCCAGCCTAGGCCAACCATAGCAACATTCATGGTTGGTGCTTCTTTGGTCAGAGATACATTGCCGCCTTTTACGAGAGAAACTGCCATTTTTAGCTCCTGCAAACAGTTGAATGAGGGCTGCATTAACAGCCCCGGGTAGAAAAGTTACTTTTTGATCAGGACGCGTTAATGCCGTACTGAGCACATACAGATGCCAGACCACCAGCATAACCCTGACCTACTGCGCGGAATTTCCACTCACCATTGTGGCGATACAGCTCGCCGAACAGCATGGCAGTCTCAGTGGACGCATCTTCGGTCAGATCGTAGCGAGCAACTTCAGTCTGGTTATCGTCATTAACCAGACGAATAAACGCACCGGATACCTGACCAAAGCTCTGGCGACGAGCCTGAGCATCGTGGATGGTCACAACGAAGATGATCTTGTCAACTTCAGACGGGACGGCGTCCAGTTTAATTTTCAGCGATTCATCATCACCATCGCCCTCACCGGTGCGGTTATCGCCGGTGTGCGTTACGGAACCGTCGGATGACGTCAGGTTGTTATAGAAGATGAAATCTGAATCGCCGCGCACTTTGCCGTTTGAGGCCAGCAGGAATGCTGAAGCATCCAGGTCAAAGTCCTGACCGTCTGTTGAACGCGCATCCCAGCCAAGGCCCACCAGGACGTTTTTCATTGACGGAGCTGCTTTACTTAGGGAGACGTTCCCGCCTTTGGAAAGAGAAACACTCATAAAATAACCTCTTCGATTAGTAATTGTTCAGGTTAACACTTAAGGGGATTAACTCCCCTTTTCCTCAGATTCAGGTTTGCCCGGGAACATGACGCTTGCGAGAATGCCCAGCGCCAGTACACCCAGTACAACATACAGGCTGGTTGTTGCCGCGATGCTGTAACCATGATGCCAGATGTGATCGGTCGCATTCAGGCCGAGTTTTGCCGCGATGAAGAACAGCAGCACGATAACGGCCTTCTCCAGATGAACCAGGTACTGTTTCAGTGCCTCAAGGACAAAGTACAGAGTACGCAGGCCCAGGATAGCAAACATCATGGCACTATAGACGATAAGCGGTTCACGACTGACGGCAATGATTGCCGGTACCGAGTCAAACGCGAACATTACGTCCGAGAGTTCAACCACAGCCACACACAGGAACAGCGGGGTCGCATACAGCGCCGCTTTTTTACCACGGCCAATGGTGACATCGCTGTTTTCTGGTTTCGCCAGTTCAGCATCCACTTCCTTCTGGTTAAGCAGGAAGGCATGCCCTCTGAGCTTCGGCCAGATAGGGAAGAAGCGTTTAACCATGCGGTAAGCCAGATGCTGGGAGTAATCCTCAATTTCATCATCGTCATCACCGCTTTTAAGCATCATGACCGCTGTCCAGGCAACGATAATAGCGAAGACAACTTCAACATACGGCCCCAGACTCAGCAGGCTCGTACCGATGGCGACAAAGATGCCCCTGAAGACAATGGCACCAATGATCCCCCAGTAGAGAACACGGTGGCGATAACGATCCGGAACGGCGAACCAGGAGAAGATGGCCATCATGACGAACAGGTTATCGACCGACAGCACTTTCTCCAGCGCATAACCCGTGACAAACAGACTGGCAACCTCAGCACCGTGGTGGATATAGAGGAAACCGGCAAATGCCATCGCAACCACAACCCAGAATACGGACCAGAGCGCCGCACTCTTCAGCGAAATAGGCTTGTCATCACGGTGCATAAACAGGTCAATAAAGATGGCACCGACTGAAAGCGCAATAAAAACAATGACCGTTTCAGTCGGGAAGCCGATGTGTGTGGAAACCATATTTTACCCTTAGGGATGTGGATCAGAGGCCAAATTCAGCCGGGTCGAAGCCCAACGCGATAGCGATCTCGCGGGAGGCCAGTTTCTCGTCCTGATCGAAGTTACCGTCACTTTTCGCAACGGCAATACCAACACGTAAGGCCAGCTGAGCGGCCTCAGGCTGATCTTTCAGCGCCAGGATGTATTTCATGGTTTCGCCCTTGCCGATTTCAACATCGAAATCGAAGCTTGAAACCAGTTTATTGAAGAACTCAATCACCTCATTGGTATCGAAGACCTTCAGCTCTTCTGAAGAGCGCAGAAAGCCCATCATTTTCTGCTTTTCTTCCGAACTTACGCCGTCACTCGATACGGCAATACGGGCACATACAGCAACGGTGCCCTGCATGAATTTTTTGTTTTTGAAACGGCCAACCTGGCGGGTCAGTTCGTCACGGCCTGAGTTAATGGCACCTTTAACTTTGTCGAAAAAGCTCATACCTGTTTCCTTTGTTGCTGTGTTATTTAGAACCGGCGCTCCAGCGAAATCCCCAGCCAAATGCCCGGTCCATTTCGTCCTGGCCTTTGAAGTACTGGTTAATTCGCTCGACTTTAATTGCGCCGTTTTCGTTTACGAGTCTGGCAATGGCGCACAATGTGCGACGGTTTTCACCTTCGGTCAGGCGGGTCTCAATGGGCGGTTGATCCGGCACATGAATGGTGACCACACCATCAGTCTTGTCCCAGCTGGGAACACCTTCATAAATAAAGGCGTAAATCAGCACTTCGCGGATATGCTTCCATTCACGTCCATTGATATGCAGCCACTCGCCGTCTGATACATCACCCGTCCGGTCATCGCCCTTGAGCTGAACATACGGTTCATCGCGATAATCACCGAATGCATTACCGAGCGCCTGAATGACCGATTTATACCCGTCCTGAAGCTCAACAAAGGCCCCCAGATCCAGGTCGATTCCTTTGGAGCCGAACATGCCTGCAAAGCCTGATTTGCCGCTGCCCCGGTGCCAGTTCAGGTTGATCCGGATTTCACCGAAGTTATCCCGTTTGGTCAGGCTGATTGCAGGCTTCTCTTTTGTCAGCGATACCTTGCTCAGGCTGATTTTTGTCTCAACTGGCGGAGGGGTTACAACCGGAGGAGTCGGGGCTGCGGGAGCCGGTTCGTCGGCAATATTTACGCCGAAATGCTCTGCCAGCGGTTTAAGTCCACCGTTGAACCCCTGCGCAACGAAGCGGAATTTCCAGTCATTATTACGACGGTAAAATTCACCCAGAATTAAGGCTGCTTCCTGACGGCCGCTCAGTTCGACACTGCCGCTAACCAGGCCGGTAGCCCCTTGCTCCACGTCGATGGAAAGATTACGAAGACCGGACACCGTCTGCCCACCGTCACAGGTCACGGTGAACGCAATTTTCTGGACATCAGGTTTCAGCCGGTTGAGCGCGACAGTAAAGGTTGAGTACTGGCCTTCACTGACCAGGCTGACGGTACCATCATCGTTACGTGGCTGACCATAAAACACCATGTCCGCATCACCCTGCACCTTCCCGTCGGCATACAGGCGAAACGCCGAAGCATCCACCTGGCCGCCCGAGGTGATCCGGACCCGCAACTCCTGGGCTGGAACGGGGGCATTGCCCCCCGGCGTCAGGTTCATTAGCGAATAACCGCTGAAACGATATCGGAGTGCATATCGTCAATTGTGCGGCCGCGACAGGCATGGCCAAGGGCGGTAAAGTCCCAGTTGCCGTTATTACGGCGCAGCGAAGAAATAACGATCCCGGTATGTGAGCCCTGCTCAGTCAGCTTGTAGCGAGCCAGCTCTTTGCCGGTTTGATCGACAACGCGGCAGAACGCGTTTTCGACGTCATTGAACGACTGACCACGGAAGCTGTTTACCGTAAACGCCAGGTATTCAACGTTTGCAGGCAGTCGGGAGAGGTTGACATTAATCACCTCATCGTCACCGTCACCTTCACCGGTCAGGTTATCGCCACTGTGCACAACAGCGCCGCAGGTGGATTCCAGTTTGCGGAACCAGATGGTGTCAATTGTTTTACCGGTGCTGTCCATTAATACGCAGCCAGCATCGAGATCGATTGAGTCGTTGCCTCCAAACAATCCTCCAAGAAGACCTTTTTTCTTAACCGGATCCCAACCGAGACCGAAATGAAGCTGGCTTAATGCAGATGATTCTTTGCTGAGTGATACCGTCTGGTTCTTAACTAATGAAACCATGTTTTATTCCTTAAAATGGTAATGACCGAGACAATCAAAGGTATATTTAGTAACTGACGAAGAAAATCATATCATGATGAAGTTCTCTGACAAGGGAAATTTTGGTAGTTTTCTGTAAAAACACAAAAAGAAATCCTTTTCAGGGTGTTAATTTTCTAAGTTTAATTTAAATATCAATGTGTTATCAGGAATCCAAAAAACCTGACGCACTCCATAACCACAGGAGTTATTAATCATATTATGATTGACATGTAGCTTAGACACTCATAGACTCACTTCTCAATCATAAATTTGCATGGCGTTCCGGATAATTAAAAAAAATGAACAAGAAAATTTGGTTTATGGAAGGTTTATCCTCCCAGCGAGATATTATTCAGGGGGTAAAATCATTTGCAAAAAAAAATAATTTTGCCATTACCGTTTTTGCCTCCCACCGTAACGAAAGAAATGAAATCCTTTCCGTTGCCGACTATTCTTTGACTGAACCTGAAGATCCTCAAAAACGTCTTCAGTTTATCCAGGAAACCATTCAGTCCTACGGCATCCACCATATTCATACTGGCCGTAACAGCCAGTGGTTTGAAGAACACCGTTCAGCCATTGAATCGACCGGTGCCACCCTTACTACCGGTGCAACGGGCGTCGACTGGTTAACTCTGGCTGACGAAAAAGTTACTTTTGCTCAGTTTATGGAGCAAAAGGGTCTCCCGGTCGTACCATCCTGGCGGGTGAATACGCTGGCAGAATTAAAAACACACCTCGCGGCCCCGCCGTTCACTGACAGCCCGGTATGCGTGAAGCCGGTGACGGGTATCTATGGCATGGGATTCTGGCGCTTTGATGACAGTGCTTCGCCTATGGCCGTCTTTAATCATCCCGAACATCGTCTGGTCAGTCCGCAACAGTATATTGCAGCAGCATCAGCTGCTGAGTCGTTTAAACCCCTTGTTTTGATGCCGTACCTGCCAGGCCCGGAATTTTCCGTCGATATCCTCGCGGATAAGGGCGAAATACTCGCAGCCGTGGGACGCCGTAAGGAAGGGGTTATCCAGTATCTGGTAAACGAAGGAAGCGCCTGGGAACTGGCGTGTGACTGCGCCAGGGTTATGAAGGCCGACGGGCTGGTGAATGTTCAGACGCGAAACGATGTGAATGGCAACCCGGTGCTGCTTGAAACCAACATGCGTCCGTCAGGGGGGGTGGGTTATACCCTTCACAGCGGGGTGAACCTTCCTGGGTTATTTGCTGCCTTTAAGCTCGGTCTGATGTCTGAAGATATGGTGCGCCAGAGCGCTAAAAACACCTTTTCTCCGGTTGCGGTGAGATCCATTACGGATGTAATTGCATACCCGGAATCACTCTCTAACCTTCTGAATTAAGGCGTATTTATGTCTGATATCCTCGAAGATATGATTTATCGCCGTACCCTCTCATGCGGTACGATTCAGGTAACCCGCGACCAGGGTGAAGTTTCGCTCGATGACCTGTTTGACATCGCTGAAAGACGTAACCCGAAACGCGCCTTTCTGTTTGTCAGCAAAGTACTCGGCAGGCACATTCCCGTGCCACCCTCAGTCATGCGGCAGGCCTACAGACAGCTTGCCAGCCAGTTCCCCTCGACACTGACAGGACCCGTACTGTTTATCGGTATGGCTGAAACCGCCGTTGGGCTTGGGGCCGGTGTATTTGATGAAGTGCGCCACCAGCATCCTGAATCTGTCTATCTGACCTCTACCCGTCACCCGGTTGATGGCACGTTGCTTTGCGAGTTCAAGGAAGAACACAGCCACGCCACCGATCATCTGATCTATCTGCCAGATGATGAAGAGAAAAGACGTCGTGTTACCAACGCACGAACGCTGGTTTTGATTGATGACGAGGCAACCACCGGTAATACCTTTATTAACCTGCTTTCAGCCCTGCGTAATACCGGCAAGCTTCAACATATTGAACAGGTTATAGCCGTTACGCTTACCGACTGGAGTGGCAAAGCCTTGTCCGAGCGCAGCACCTTACCAGTCACTTCGGTTTCTCTTGTAAGCGGTAAGTGGGGATGGACCCCATTACCTGATGCACCTGTCCCGGACATGCCGAAAGTCAACGTAACTTCACGAGGAGAATGGGACATCCAGGGAAAACAGTCCTGGGGCCGACTGGGGATGCTCGCACCTGCGGCCGATCTCGGCCATGAGGTCTCCGTCCACAAGGGGGAACGTATTCTGGTTCTCGGGACCGGGGAATTCGTCTGGGAGCCGTTCCTGCTTGCTGAACGGCTCGAAGCTGCCGGAGCACAGGCATTTTATGGATCGACCACCCGCTCCCCTATCGCCGTTGGTTATGCCATTGAGTCCGCCATTTCCTTTACGGATAACTACGGGCTGGGCATCCCCAATTTTGTCTATAACGTCGCCCACCAGCAGTTTGACCGCATTCTTGTGTGTACTGAGACACCCGCAGAAAGTATTGACACGCAGCTTCTTAAAGCGCTGGCTGAGGTTGCGGCCGTCGTGGAGATTGTTACCTATGAATAAACCCGTTGTTCTGAGCGACCTTGACGACACGCTCTTTCAGACCCGTCGTAAAATGGTGGACGAGCTGGCCCTGGAGCCATTCCGTACCGGTGCCGTTGATCGCACCCTGAATCCACGAAGCTTTATGACGGAAGAACAGTCCATGTTGGTGGACTGGCTCCTGGAGCAGGCTGAACTCATACCCGTTACCGCACGGGGAACTGAAGAAATCAGCCGCGTACGGATCCCTTTCCACTCCTGGGCAATCACCACTCACGGGGCCGTCATTCTCACGCCAGAAGGCAAACCCGACGAGGAGTGGAAGGCCCATATGCTCGGCCAGCTGGCTCCCTATCAGGAAAAGCTGACATCGATGCAGCGTCTGATCACTGAAATGATGGACGCAAAAGGGATCAATGCCTGGGCAAGGCTGAACTTCGAATACGGTGAAACGGCGGTTTATATGGTGATGAAGCACCGCGACAGCACCCGCCTTGACGAGCTCAATGCCATTGCAGATGAGATAGAAACGGTGTTTCCGACCGAGGGCTTCTACATCCACCGCAACAGTAATAACGTGGCCTGGCTTCCCACCGCGGTTGAGAAAGGGCTGGCAGTCAGATGGCTTCTTGAAAAACTTCGGGCTGAACGCGGAGTCTTCCCCGTAATTGGTCTGGGCGACAGCCTGAGCGATCATCGTTTTATGAAACTGTGCAGCTGGTTTGGCATCCCGCGTCAGAGTCAGTTTGCAGATGCCATTTCACAGCGAATTTTTGGAGAAAATTAAAATGCAGCCACATGACACATTTACCGGCTCATACCAGCCCGGTGACGTGGAATTTCTGCTAAAGCCGGTAGTCATTGAGATGACGCCGGTTGAGCAAAAAGAAGAGCTGATTCAGTCAGGGAAGAAACATTATTCGGACATGCTCAGTCAGGAGCCAGCGCCAACACAATGGCATCTTGATTTGTTTCACCGGGCGCTGGATCGGGGCGCAGAGAGACTTGCAAAAGAAGTCACACAGCTCGCTATTGCTCTGGCCGAACGCTTCGGTGATGAGCCCATTGTACTGGCCAGTCTCGTCAGAGCTGGCGTGCCGCTCGGCGTTATGCTGCACCAGGCCCTGCGTGACATGGGGAAAACCTCATGGCATTACGGTATCAGCATTATCCGGGATCGTGGAATTGACGGTGCAGCCCTCGACGTCATTGAAGAGCGCCATGGTACCAGCGGTATTGTCTTTGTTGACGGATGGACAGGTAAAGGCGCAATTACCGGAGAGCTTGTACGCGCACTGAAAGATCGCCCGGGCTATCCTGAGCAGCCGCGACTGGTTGTCCTGGCCGATCCCTGTGGCTGCTCCTGGCTTGCAGCCAGTGATGATGACTGGCTCATTCCTTTTGGCATCATGGGTGCGCCGGTATCAGGCCTGATCTCCCGGTCAGTATGGTCCTCTGAAGGATTACATGGGTGCATGGTTTGCGAGCATCTCAGTGAATTCGAATGCAGCCGGATGCTTGTCGATACCGTCGCCCATTTCCGTAAGAAGTTAACCCCGTCATCCCTCGCTACCCTGAGCTGGAATATGGAGTCAGCCCGGGTCTTATGGCAGACAAGTCGCGACGTTATCGCGTTCCTGGCCGATGAATTTAAAGTGGACAGCGTCAATCGTATTAAACCCGGTATTGCTGAAGCAACCCGGGCTGTATTACGTCGGGTACCGGACCATGTATTTGTGCGTTCTATTGACGACCCGGACGTTGCCTTGCTTGTAGGGCTTGCTCGTGAAAAGGGAATAGTTGTTACAGAAATGGGGGGAACCCTCGGCCAGTATCGGGCTGTAACCATTATCAAGAAGGTACTCTGATGAAAAATCGTCTTTCTCCCTGGAATCTGGGAGCCACGCTATACATGCCTGCAACACGGGAAGATATTGCTGATGCCGTCCTGCACGGGAAAATCCCGGGTTTGCGCTCTCTGGTGATTTGCCTGGAGGATGCTGTCAGTGAAGCAGACATCCCCATCGCCCTCAAAAATCTGGAGCACCTGCTGCACGAGCTCAGTAACAGCATGCGTAGCCTGGGTAAAAATGACTGGCCTCTGGTGTTCATTCGCCCTCGGCATGCCGAAATGGGCAGATGGTTAAAAGCGCATTATGATCTTTCCGCTGTCGATGGGTTTGTGTTGCCGAAATTTACCCTCAGTTCGTTAGCTGAATGGTGGGATATCATGGGCGGGACTCACCTGTGCATGATGCCAACGCTGGAAACAGAAGACGTCTTTGACGTGGTTCAGATGCGCGAGCTGGCCACTCGCCTGGTGGAACATCCCTGCCACGACCGCATTATTGCGCTTCGAATCGGCGGCAACGATCTTATGAACGTTGTGTCGCTTCGCCGCCCCCGGGACCTGACGCTGTATGACAGCCCGATGGGCTACGTCATCAAAATGCTCGTTTCAGTCTTCGGCCCGCGTGATTTTGCCCTGACCGCGCCCGTATGTGAGCATATTGACGATCATGCCGTTATGGCCAGAGAGCTGGCTCTTGATATGGCACATGGGCTTGTTGGGAAAACGGCCATTCACCCGGGTCAGATAGAGGTCATTCAAAACGCGCTGATGGTCACTCAGGGTGAGTATTCTGACGCTCTGCGGATCCTGAACTCTACCCAGGCCGTGTTTAAGTCGCAGGGAGCAATGTGTGAACCCGCCACACATCGCCGCTGGGCGGCTGGCATTCTGGACAGAGCTCGTTTTTATGGGTTACAGAACGAGCAAAGCGCTGATGGAATCAGATTACTTACCGTGACCCAGCATCATTAAGGAAATCATAATGGGGTTCAGGTTCAGAAAGTCGATCAACATTATTCCTGGCGTTCGCCTCAACCTGAGTAACGGTGCACCGAGCCTGAGTGTCGGGCCGAGAGGTGCTTCCGTTTCTTTTGGTAGCCGGGGGACCTATGCCAATCTGGGCTTGCCCGGTACCGGGCTGAGTTACCGTACCCGGCTTGACCGGGCCGCGCGTTCCGGAGGTGGAAACCGGACGGCAACCGACCCGGGGCTCAGACAGGCGCTTGAGCAGGAAGCCGCTGAACTCATGTCAGCGGTAACCGCAATCCGTAATATTCACGAGCTGACGCCGGATCCAAAAACAGGCATCAGCTGGGCAGAGCTGGAAGCAGTATACCTGCATAACAGAACGTCGCCTTTTCAGGTTCCGGCACCGGTGCGTCCAGAAAAGCCAGACTACCTTGCATTGCCGGAAAAGCCTGCCGAGAGCGAAGGCATTAGTTTTCTGGGTAAATGGTTTGAATCGGAATCAGCTAAAGCTGAGCGCCACGCCGAAAATCTTCGCCGGTGGCAGCAGGAGCTGATTGATGTGGAGCGTGAGAATACCCTTCGACAGCACCGGTACCAGCAACAACGGACGGCCTGGGCCGAACAGTATGCAAACTGGAAGTTTGAAGCAGAAGAACATGAAAAACGGCTCGCCACGGCTCAGGCAGATGCCCGGCAGCAGTTCCGGACAGACGCCGCGTTTTTCGAATCATACCTGGCGGGTGTGCTGGCAGAAACTGAATGGCCGCGTGAAACGATTGTTGCATTTGAAGTAAAGCCGGAGCTATCAGCAGTCCTGCTGGACGTTGATTTAGCTGAGATTGAAGATTTCCCTGATAAGATTTACGGCGTTAATGCCCGGGGCACGGAGCTGACGGAAAAAGCCATGACGCAAAAAGCCGTACGCGAAAACTATGCCCGCCACGTCCATGGCTGCTTGTTCCGCCTGGTCGGTATCGTTTTACATACGCTACCTTTCGACAACGTGATTGTGTCAGGCTTTACGCAACGGGTCAGTAAGCGGACCGGCTATCTGGAGGATGAGTATATCCTGTCCTGCAAATGCACTCGCAGCCAGATGTCGTCAGTAAATTTTGCAGGCATAGAACACATTGATCCGGTTGAAGCGTTAGGCGATCACCCGGTTATTCGAAAGATGAGCAGTACCTTCATTTTTCAGCCTATTGAACCACTAACCCTTTAAGCAGGCTAAATCTTACGATGCAATTAAATACCAGACAGGCCCGGATTTTTAAGCTTGCCAACTTACTGGGCACCGGCAAGCCCGTTTCCGCTGCCGACATTATAACCAGTCTGGAATGCTCAGAGCCGACATTAACCCGGGCCCTCAAAGAGCTACGCGAGTCATATTCTGCGGAGATCAAATACAGCAAGGCAGGTCATTCCTACCATCTCGTTAATCCGGGCCAGCTGGATAAAAAGACCCTTCGCCGGATGAATGAAGCGCTCGCACAGAATGCTGAACTGAAAACCGGTGAGTCTACAGGGAAGGTCGTACTCGATAAGGATAAAAAAACAGCCGTGTCCTTATCGCTACGCATGCGGATCTTAAGAAAAATTGACCGTCTGGCTGCGCTGAGTGGCTCGACCCGAAGTGAAGCGGTAGAGAAGCTGGCTCTGCACTCCGTTGACGAACTGATAAAAGAATACAGCGCTAAAAAGTCCTGACGCTAAATCTCAGACCGGGGTGAAAACCCCGGTTTTGTCATATTTTACCTCTGTATTGGCGTGACGTAGTTTTGATCTATTCTCCTCCCGCAATGCCAGCAGCGCCTTACTGACTACAAAACCTGGTGTCTTGACATCCTCTTGTGCTACACATCAATCTTTGGGCGTTTTACACTCCATTCATGCAGATCTGTGATGTATGATGAATTTCATACATAAGACAGTTTATTTGTCCGAGTTTTTTCAGAAATCTTATATTCCAGTCCGGTCTGAATTATTTTTCTGTTGATAAGAGGCCATTCACATGTCGGTAATTCTATGGTGGTTAACTTATTTCTTTAATGCCGCTTCTGAGTATTTAATCTCCACCCGACAGATGTCGTGCCGTTTTATCAAATCAACAAACCCTGGCCTCTTCCTGAAACTACTCTCCTCTTCCGATCTCTTAAGAAGGAATTACATTTGAGACGCTTACCCGTATATCTGCTACTCGACACGTCCGGCTCTATGCACGGAGAGCCTATCGAAGCGGTTAAAAATGGCGTTCAGACGCTGCTTACCACGCTGAAACAGGATCCGTATGCACTCGAAACGGCTCACGTGTCAGTGATCACCTTTGATTCTTCAGCCCGACAGGCAGTCCCCCTGACAGACCTCCTGAGTTTCCAGATGCCAGCACTAACAGCCAGCGGCACCACGTCTCTTGGCGAAGCGCTTTCCCTCACGGCCAGCTCCATTGCCAAAGAAGTACAGAAAACGACGGCTGACACTAAAGGTGACTGGCGTCCCCTTGTATTCCTGATGACGGATGGAAGTCCGAATGATGACTGGCGTAAAGGCCTGAATGACTTTAAAGCGGCCAGAACCGGCGTTGTTGTGGCATGTGCAGCCGGGCATGATGCCGATACCAGCGTCCTCAAAGAAATCACTGAAATCGTGGTTCAGCTCGATACAGCTGACAGTTCGACGATTAAAGCTTTCTTTAAATGGGTCAGTGCGAGCATTTCGGTAGGCAGTCAGAAAGTGGAGTCCAGCAAAAAAGAAGTGATCGGTCTTGAAGACCTGCCACCGCCGCCGCCAGAAGTAAATGTGGTCTTATAATTTTATTGATTAAGGGGATATCATGTCTGTCAGTCTGAGCAAAGGCCAGGGCGTAAGCCTGAAAAAAAATGAATACGATCTCTCGTCCGTTACTATCGGCCTCGGTTGGGATATTAATGAGGAAAAGAAAGGTTTTCTCGGCGGGATCTTTGGTAAAAAAGAAGAAGAATACGACCTTGATGTGATCGCTTTCCTGTGTAATTCAGCCGGAAAGGTGACCGATCTCGGCAATGTGGAAAATGGTAAACCAACGCTTGTGAATGGCGATATCATCTTTTTCAACAGCCTTCGCCATAAGTCAGGCAATATCTGGCTGACGGGCGATAACCGAACCGGAGCCGGTGACGGTGACGATGAGCAAATTATTGTGCGCCTGAATTCCCTTGACGCTCAGTACGAGAAAATTGTGTTCATCGTTCAGATCTACAATGGTGAAAAGCTCCAGCAGCACTTTGGTAAAGTTCAGAATGCCTTCATCCGGGCAGTAGATGCCCGTAATATTGAAATGGCACGATTCGATCTTTCTGGCGGACCCGCCTTCGCCAGCCAGCGCTCCATGGTCTTTGCCGAGCTGATACGCGAGGCTACAGGCTGGAAACTCAGGGCAATTGGTGAGCCTTCAGAATCAGATTCGTTTGTCTCGCACCTGAGGAATTACATGTGATGCGCCGCCTGCCTGTTTACCTTGTTATCGACACATCCGGCTCGATGCGCGGTGAGTCAATCCATTCCGTTAACGTTGGAATTCAGGCGATGCTTAGCGCTCTTCGCCAGGATCCCTACGCCCTCGAAAGCGTTCATATCTCCATTATCACCTATGACAATGAGGCGCGTGAGTTCATTCCTCTCACGCCGCTGGAAGACTTCCAGTTTTCTGACATCGTTGTGCCAAGCGCAGGCGGGACGTTCACCGGTGCTGCCCTTGAATGTCTGATGCAGTGTGTTGAACGGGATGTACGTCGCTCAGATGGTGATACCAAAGGAGACTGGCGTCCTCTGGTATTCCTGATGACTGATGGAACCCCTTCTGATGCCCTGGCGTACGGTGAAGCGGTAAAAGCGATTCGCGGCCGGGGATTCGGATCCATCATTGCCTGCGCCGTTGGTCCTAAAGCAGGCCATGAGCACTTAAAACAGCTCACCGATAAGGTTGTGTCTCTGGAGACGCTAGATTCAACCGCGTTTGCAGGTTTCTTTAAATGGGTATCGGCCAGCGTGTCTTCCGGCAGCACAAGCGCGGGGATTAATAACGGAACTGATACCCTTCCCCCTCCTCCACCAGAAATCCAGCTGGTGCTCTGACAGACAGAAAGGTGCTGTTTCCGGGCAGCACCTTTCTGTACAGCAACGTTTTCTGCTGGCCGTACCAGCCGTACGAGGAAAATTATGAGACGCCTTCCCGTGTTTTTTGTCCTGGACTGTTCAGAGTCCATGATTGGTGAAAACCTGAAAAAAATGACTGATGGTCTGCAAATGATCGTCGGAGATTTAAGAAAGGATCCACACGCACTTGAAACAGCCTGGGTCTCGGTAATCGCATTTGCCGGTGTAGCCCGTACGATTGTACCTCTTCACGAAATTGCCTCGTTCTACCCTCCCCGCCTTCCCGTTGGCGGCGGTACGAGCCTTGGAGCTGCATTGCGTGAGCTGACCGTGCAAATTGATACCCAGGTCAGAAAAACCACTCATGAGGCTAAAGGCGACTGGAAACCCGTCGTGTATCTCCTTACCGACGGACGTCCGACTGACGACACAACCGCAGAAGTGAAGCGCTGGAAGGATCACTACGCGAGTAAAGTGAATCTCATTGCCGTTGGCCTGGGGCCGTCAGCGGACCTGAATATCCTGCGGCAACTGACAGAGAATGTCATGCTGTTCACCGAATCTCAGGAAGGGGACTTTACCCGCTTCATCAAATGGATCACGGCCTCGGTTACGGCGCACAGCCGCAGCGTCGGGGACGACAAACAACCTGAGCTCAGCCAGACTGAATACATAGTCCGGCTGGCCAAGGACGAGCCAGTAAAAGCGTACGACGAAAACTGCGTTACGCTTACCGGCCGTTGCAGCAAGACCCGTCGTCCGTACCTGATGAAGTATGAACGGCCACCAGCAAGGGTTTCCGGGCTCGATTTCAGTCTGAACCTGAACAGCTTTAATATTGCCGGATGCTATCCCATCGATGAGGACTATTTTGCGTGGTCAGATGCCACCGCTACCGGTTTGCAGGTAAATACCAGCGAACTGCATGGCGTACCGGGTTGCCCCCACTGCGGTAATGCCAGTGCGTTTGCCCTGTGCTCATGCGGAAAGTTGCTGTGTATTGACGGCCCGGATGACGTGATCTGCCCGTGGTGTGAAACAGGCCTGTCATTCAGCAATGATGGCGGAAACACTAACTTCGACGTAAACAGAGGGAGAGGTTGATGTCGCAAAATGCTTTACTTGAAGAGAAGATTATCCGCTTAGTTCTGTCTGAGCTGGGCCACCCTGTTGAAGGTGAGCGGCTTTTACTTCTATCGCAGGACCCATCCCTTACCGAAGAAATTATGCGGCTTAAAGAGCGGATTGAGAGCCTTGCACAGGGTTTATCTGCGCGGGTTAGCGAAGGTGATAACGACGCAGAGATTGCCGCCTCGTCAGCATCCAGTCTTTCCGATCAGCAACAAACGGTCGTAAGTGTTGCTGATAACCCGGGCATTGACGCTACCGATACATCAGCACTGCAACCCCTGCCAGAAAATGAGCCTCATCCTCCGTTCTGGAAGCTGATGCCTTATTACGAATTTGATAAACCAGCACAGAGGGAAGACGAAAACCTGTCTTCCCTGGTATTAAAACCCGGGCAGATACCGACAGGCCAGCAGCGGGCCAGCTTAGCTGTGCCACCTGCCGTTCCCCCGAGAGCTAAAATAACGATCCCCAACGCCCGCGCAGGCGAACGTTTCTCTTCGCCGGTTGCTATCGTTCTGGGTGAGGGCCAGCAGGCTACTGTCAGGGACGTTGTCTTTCCCCGGAACATTGGCCTGTCTTTTGACAAAGAACAGGAGTTGCTGACAGGTACTCCCACCGAAAGCGGCGATATAGAGCTTTCAGTAATCTGGTCATGCACGTCGCACGACGAATGTGAAACAAAACAGCTATTTATAATCAATCCCGATCCGAGAAGCCTGTGGAAGGTGGTAGAGCCACCAGCAGACGCTCCCTACCCTAAGTCCCATCTGGACGCTGCTGGCCTGGTCAGGGGTGATATACGTATTGCTGCCGCCAGTCGCCGGGGACGCTCTCATGAGCATGCCGGAAGCTTCAGAGATGACGACTTCTACATCAACCACTGCCAGGAAACAGGATGGTCTGTCATGCTGGTCGCAGACGGAGCCGGTAGTGCGGTAAATTCCCGGGAAGGCTCCCGGATTGCAGTCAAAACGGCTGGCGATTACCTTTTAAATCAGCTCAGTGGTGTGAAAGGCGTCCATTTAAAGCAGCACATCACGGCGTGGGAAGGGAGCGATCAGCAGGCAACAATAAACGCCATGCTTCATCATTTTAAACAGGCAGCTACGCTCGCGGTCAACAGTATCCAGAACGAAGCCATTTGTGCAGAACAACCTGTGAAATCCTATTCAACAACCCTTCTGGCAACTGTAGCGCTACGAACTGATAACGAGCTGTTTGCGGCTGCATTCTGGCTTGGTGATGGTGCGATAGGTGCATACAGCCCTTCCGGTAAAGTCAGGATACTGGGAAATCCCGATAGCGGAGAATACGCAGGACAAACCCGTTTCCTTGACCAGAGCATTATCGCAGACCCCTCGTTTAGCGGCCGCATCAGCGTGGGTAAATGGAATGATGTATCTCACTTGATCCTCATGACAGACGGCGTCTCAGACCCTCTGTTTGAGACGGATAATGGGCTTCGCAGTGACGAAAAATGGACCCGTCTCGTTGATGAGCTCAACCCTGTCCTTACAGACGCCAGTATTGCGCCTGAGAGGTTAGGCGACTGGCTTAACTTTTTCTCCACAGGGAACCATGATGACCGCACTATTGCGGTGTTGTGGTAAGGGATACGCTTTTTCGGTGATCAATATGGCAAATATCGTTACGTGCAAAACAAAGGACGGCGAAACAGTCCAGTATGTTGACGAGGTAATTGGTTCGGGCTCGATGAAGGATGTTTACTTTTCGCCTGATAAATCATACGTCGTCGCTTTTTATCATAAACCGCAGAACGAGCAGGCCCGGGATCGGATTGATATGATCACCGGACGCTACAGGCAAAACATTTTTGGCCAGTCCGGAGGTGAATACTGGAAGGACCTGTTTTGCTGGCCGACCCATGTTGTTGAGCATGGGCATAAAATCGGCATCGTGGTTCCAACCTACAAAAGCTACTTTTTCTTTAAATACGGCTCTAAAAACGATGATTTTCTTGGCATAAAAGGTCGTGAAAAGGAAGGCAAATGGTTTGCCAGCGCCAGCAACCAGAACAAATTTCTCGACCCACGTGAACGAGGCAATACGCTTACCTATCTCAAGGTCTGTCTGCTGCTGACAAGAGCCGTCAGAAGGATGCATGCGGCAGGTCTCTGTCACAGCGATCTAAGCTATAAAAACGTGCTTATCGATCCAGAAATGGGACATGCCTGCATCATTGACGTAGACGGCCTGGTTGTCCCTGGAAAGTATCCTCCCGACGTGGTGGGCACCCCGGATTTTATCGCTCCGGAAGTGGTGAAAACCAGTCATCTTTCCAAAGAGGATCCGAACCGCGTATTGCCAAGCATTACTACTGACCGTCATGCGCTGTCGGTGCTTATCTACATGTATCTGTTCTTCCGTCATCCGCTACGTGGCGGAAAAATACATGACATGTCGGATGAAGTACGTGATGAGACCTTATCTATGGGTGAGAAGGCACTCTTCATTGAACATCCGACAGACAAAAGCAATGCAGTCAAAGTCAGTCAGCTATCGTCCTTTTCACTGCCCTGGGCTGACCCGGAGAAAATTCCTTACACCATCATGGGCCCTTATCTGACACCTTTGTTTGAGCGCGCCTTTATAGATGGCTTACACGATGCCACTAAACGCCCGACCGCCGATGAGTGGGAAAGCGCCCTGGTTAAAACAGTCGATCTGATACAGCCCTGCCAGAACAAGGCGTGTGAACAGAAATGGTACGTTTTCTCGGGTAAGACAAAGCCGGTTTGTCCCTACTGCGGTACGCCATACAAGGGTAAATTACCGGTTCTAAATTTATATTCTTCCCGAAAGGAAGGCAGTTATCGTCCTGACGACCACCGGTTGATGGTGTGGAGCGGGCAGTCAATCTATGCGTGGCATGTGAATCGCCTCATTGCGCCAAATGAGCGTACAACCGATTTGCAAAGGAAACGAGTTGGGTATTTTGTTTTCCATAACGATCAGTGGTGGTTAGTAAATGAAGGCATAAATGGGCTTATGTCATTACCGGATAAACGACAGATTGCCATTGGGGAAAAAATTGAACTGACGAATAACGCTCAGTTTGTTCTGTCAAAGGAGGAAGGCGGCAGGCTGGTCGTCGTTCAGTTAGTAGAAAACTAACGGACGCCCATAACGACTAAAACGTTCTGGCAGCATACTGAACCTGTTTAATGAATCACTATATTAAGCTGTGTCAAATTTAAGCTGCCAGAAAAACTGACTGTCTGTGCCGGATATGCGGTACACCTCCTGCGGCAAGGGTTTAATGCGCAAAGCCCAATTTATTTATAAGAGTGAATAGTTTTGTGGCTCTACCCTGCCGCTCTCCTTTCCTGTGTCATGGTTTTTAACATCTGAAATACTGACATTGTTAAGCCGGTGATTGTATAAGGCGATGCGGACAATCTCATGAAGATATTCAAGTTCGTTTTGTGTCAAGGACTGGCCTTCCTGGGTTTTTGAAATCATTTCCTGCCAGCAGATCAGTCTTTCGTAACTGACATGTTCGCTGTTTTCCAGGCAGTGCAACCTGAAATAGCGAAGGAACAAAGGAAATTCATCGGTCTGAGCGATGTCATAAGCCCGAACCGTTAACCTACACAGACATACAATCGTATCCTGCTGTAACCTGACTAACGCGTTATGACTGCCCGGAAGGATATCAGGCAATTTCATCTTACAGTCAGCAAGGCGCTGAAGAAGAGGCCCTTCCTCTGAAGGCTCCCGTCCCCGATACTCCTGAAGAGGTTCAGATTCAAGTTCATGCATTAATGGATGATATAGCCATTCCCGGGAACTGGTCTCATCAATGATCAGGCTTTCAATGCACTCACTGTATGTTGTTTTACGTCGCCCGAGCTGCACCTGACTGATTTCATATTCAATATCTGGAAGATCGATACGCAATGCGGCAACTCTTTCGGAAGGATGAAGGTGGTCAAAGGTTAACTTCGCAGAAATGCTACGATCCCTGTCCAGAAAGACGGCCACACATAAATCATTAACCTTTACGAACAGATCAGCTGTGCCTCCGAACATACTGCCGCTTCCAATAACCTCATTCAGTGAAACCGGCCCACCATCGTCGCCAGCGAGAAGATTTGGGAAACCAAGAACCTGGTGCTCGTTGATGACTTCAATAATTTTTCCCCGGATGGCTTCCATCAGACCATCACAGTCACCGGCTACAGCAGTACTGTGTGAGAAATGCCAAAGCTTGACCTCCCCCTGCTTTGCTAACAGATCAGTTTTGCAAGCGGGGCAGATGCAGTTACAGTCGATACCCCGGCTGACCTCTGTAATATCTAAAAAGAGTCCTGATTCTCTCTGGAGTCCAAATGGAATACCAAATGTGTAACTCTTACGCATGGCTGCACCCCGTTTTTGATAATTATTCAAACTATATCCGAAATAACGGAGGAGGATTTCTGTAAAACGAATTAAAAGAAATGATTTTTTAGTTTTCCAGATTAATGTTTGACAAGAATCAAATGAGAGCCTTACAAATATGGAGAGAGAAGTTTAGGTAAAGTAACTTTTATCACAACTTCTAAAATTAAGGAGAATATCGGATGTATTTAGCAGTGGGCTTGGCTTATGATTAAAGTCTTTCTCCGAACTTAATAAGAAAGTTAAAAAGACAGGCTATTACAGTGCCTTTAGCCCCGAAAGGGGCATAAACTATTTTCAAATCCAGACACAGTCTTTTTGTTGTGCCAATATCAATAATTACTCGCGAACAAAGGTCCACACACTCGCAGGAACTTTGTCATATAACTTTTTCATTGTCAGTTCAGCTTTACGATGATCATAAGCACCAGAAATTTCAAGAGAGGCGACACCCGAGTTTTTTTCACATAACCTTTCAAATACTTTTTCGAGCGTTTCGAACGAACTACACTTACGGAATTTCATTAAATAAGACTGCTTTGTGTCAGACATAATCAACCTTCTTTAGACAGGCCTCAACTGGCCAGGGATAATCTTAATATCATTTTTCACTTAAGCCTAACGATTTCACAACCTTTTTCGTTGTTTCCACCCTGTTCATAACCAGGTACATGAGTGCTAAAATGACTGTAAATAAAACCAGTGTATCCCGGTGAGCAGGATGAAGAATCAATCAGTGATCAGACAGTTTTCGGAAAGCGAATTGCATCAGCAGCTGGAAACGTTCGGCAACCATGATAAACAGCTTTCACGCTTGATCCGTTACTTTTCCCATCTGAGATACAACACAGCTAAAACCTATCTGCACTGGCTACGAGTATGGAACGAATGGTATCAGGCGAATGCCCGGTTGCATACAGACTGGCCAGTAAGTTCGCTCCCCGTGTCTGAGGAAGCTCTGCTGGCGTTTATGGGGCATCTTGAAGGCAAATTGTCACGAAGCAGCATAAACAGCTGTCTTCAGGCCTTAAACAGTATCCATAAAAAAGGGCTTAACCTGCCCGGGATTATTACGTCTGAAGCATGGTACATGCTGGAAGCCTTAAAACAATCGGAAGCCCGGAAGCGAAAGACGACTAAACAGGCAACTCCCTTTCTTATTGGCGATCTCAAGGCTCTGATAAAGTTACGCAGTACTACAAACTCAGTTCGTAAGCTTCGTGACCTGTGCCTGATCTGGACAGGCTTTGAAACACTGCTCCGTTCATCCGAAATTCGCCGTATACGTCTGAAAGATCTGTCTCTGGATAGTATGACCGGTGAATTTAACCTGACGGTATACCGTACAAAAACGAACATCAGTACACTTCTTACCTACCGGCTGACACGTCAGTTAACTAACTGCCTCTTGAGATTGATGAACCTTGTGAAAATGGATCAGCACAGTCATCCGGATGAATACCTTTTCCAGGCCGTAAATTTCCATGATACAGGCTATATGCCACCCGGCTGGAAGCTTCGGAGTAAAGGGAATGAGCTATCTGAGCTTCTTAAACGGCATAACCTGCCCTACCGTGCTAAACAAAGTCTTCTGAACGATGAAGATGAGGAAGACACTGTGGACGATGCCGGTATGCTCAGCAAAAATTCCCTTTTACGGGCATTTAAAGAAATGTGGAATGAGCTTTATCCAAATGAGACTAAAACCCGTTACTGGACAGGGCACAGCGTTCGTGTAGGCGGTGCGATACAGCTGGATATTGAAGGTTACTCGCTACCACAGATTATGGAAATGGGGAACTGGTCGAATGAAGAAATGGTTATGCGCTACATTCGCAATATTGAAGCTGGTAAAAAAGCCATGATCAAGCTTATGCGAAATGCCTTTGATGAATAGCGCCCTCACGGGCGCATAACTTTATTTTTTCTTGAACGGGTTAAGTCTGGTGAGATTAGAGAGTGCCCCTCCCGGAGGCAAAATTCCCGTCCTTTTATATTTGTACACGCCATTTAATTTCATTGTCTGGATTCCAAGATTAATAAGCGTGACAAGTTTAAGGGTATACAGGAGTGTAAATTGGGGAGCAACCTGAATAAAAACTAATAACAAGCCTGCACACATTACACGTAGCCATGCCGCGTACTCCATGCTCAGCGGACGCTTGAAATAGAATCTTTCGAGCAAATCAACTGTCTTATTACTGATCCACGCCGCCGCCACTGAGAGTAACAACACGATGCACACCATAATGCCCAGTTCCATTTTCACTCCCTTCTCTTTTAGTCTGTTTAAGTTGAGGCTTAGCCACAGTAGTTTTGTTTTTTGCTTTTTTCTTAGGTTTGGTATGGTGAAACAGAAAACAATCCACCATTACCCAACCATTTTTATATCGAGCCACCAGCATCTTCTGGCTGGGGTAATGAGCATGAAACAGCATTTTCACGTCCATGGTGCCCATCAACGACTGTTTGCGCTTTAGCTCATCCTCAGCCATCTGAAATTCTTGTAAGAATTCTGAAGACAGACGCTGACGCAGAATTCTTATGGCACTGGAGTTTTCATCATTCTTTGCCAGGTGCCCGAAGCGTACAAGTGCCTTGTGGGTTATCTGGATGGGTCCCAGATGAGAGCTGAGCTGTTCGTACTGCCAGAAGTAGGTCAAATCCACCTTAACCCAGCTGATGCTGTCCAGCAGAGCCTCGTTCATGATGGTTCCGGACATAGGTACCATTGTCAGCCTGGCCAGACGCATATGTATGTAGTCCGTAAGCAACCTCAGCGACTCAGGAACGTTTTTATTGAGTAGGAGATGCTGAAGCACCGGGGTTGCGGTCTGCCAACACAGATTGCGCCCGTCAGGCAGGAAAGCAAACTTTTGATCGTCAGGCGCAGAGTTCGAAGCGTTTTCCTTACGAAGCAAAAAATAATGGCCGCACAGCAGCTCTGCTCTTACCTGGTCCTCGTCAGGGTCATGTCGGGCTTTACTTAGATCAACGGTTAGCACAACGCGGTTAATCGCATCAGCGTGATATTTTTTTACCCAGACGCAGACACGATAGAGACGCTCATCGATTTTCTGGCTGGCTGTGGAAATCCATTGCATTGTTGTTCCTTAATTTTCGGGGCTGACAATGAAAATGCCCAGCTCAGCCCCCGGCACGAGTTCTGTATATTTCAGGCTCAGCTTCCGTTGGTTGGACGGACCCTGGCTGTTTTCAGGAGCCCAGTCAGAGAGCGTTTTTAATTGAGGTATGTTGCCTGCTGCGAAAATGGGCAAGGATGCTTTTACTACTGAATAATCAGTCTCAGCATATTTATTCCCGTTTCGTTCCTGCCCTTCAGGCCTAAATGCAAAAATGTGAGCAATCGGAACAGGGAAAGAGTTAGTTCGACAAAGGCGATAAGATTCGCCCTGCTTCAGTGGGTGAAATTCAAGACGGTGTAAAGCCTTATCGATATTAGACACGACATTCAAATTGGTAGTTGCTACATTTTTTACTTCTGAGGCTCTCCTGCGCTCCAACAAACTCACAAGTTGCTCTGCTGTTTTAACTTCCTGGTTTCGGTTTAGCCGCCATGAAAAAGTAACTTTTTTAAGCTGGGACTTGATGAAAAGGATATTTCTTGTTGAGTGCATAGCGACAAGGCCCGGGAGCTTCTTGTGCACTTTATCAAAACGGACATTCTTTTTATTATCGATACGCCTCATTGCCGCAGCAAAATCATTTTTTGCTTCGTTTATAGAAGTGATCAAGCTTTCGAGAAGATCTGCTCTTTCGGGGACAATGATTAGACCCGGGTATTTAGTGGTTACTTTGGTGGAATCATGACTTAATGACTCTATGTCATCCACACAGATGTCAGTAAGTGCCTGAATAATTTCCTCAACCGAAGCATCGTCTTTAATACTAACCCTGATGGGTTTAACCTGCTTCAAGCGCTCTTCTGTTCTAGATACGGTGGAGACAGTCATCAGGTTTGCCATCATCGGGGGGGTGTTCGAAAGAAAACACTTGAGCGAGTCGATGCGTTCCAGAATCTGGTCACGAAAATAGGGCAAATCGTCATAACTCATACGTTTCTCCAGGCTCATGTTATTTCCAATCAATTTTGCTGCCCAGGCTGACCTTGCAGAACATAAATGTCATGTAAACCTCTAAAGAAGTCATTTTGAAACAGCTTTCACAGCATGCGATTTATGTTCGATAGGGCTCATGAACAAAGGATGATAATGGAGACGCCATGGATAGTGGATAGTCTTACCCACCTGGGTGATCCGATTGAGGCGAAAACGACCATTTATACAGTCAACTGACCAAAGCCCGGGAGAAACTAACCTCTTCCAGCGGTAAAAAGAGAAACCTGCAACACAGAGGTCATGCTCCAGGAAATGTTGAGTTTCGACGACGCGAACTTTTATCAAAAACCCCAGCATTGGCGAAAACCAGATCAACAACCATGTTGGCGGCAGGATGACTTTGTTCAGGAGATGATCTGTCATAAGCAAGGCAGATAACATCAGAAAACTGATAGTCAACCACAGGGCCATCCAACCGGCCCATACGCGGCTCTGACAGGGTTTCCATTCGAGAAGAAAAAGTTTTTTATGCATTCTGCCCCGCCTAATTTTAATGTATTGCCGAAGTATGCTGCATCATGATGGTGGTGCGGGGAAAGATTTCAAACTTCCACAATTCTGAAGCCGTGTTCCAACCATGAAAGATCCCGTCTCCACAGCGAGTGTTAAAAGCAAGAATTTCATCCCTGACCTGGTAAGCGAGCACTTCTGGCATATCAATAAACTCAGGTAAGGAAAGAAGAATTCCATGGATAACTTCTCCGGTTAACTTACTCATAACCTCTTCCTCAGACAGGGCAGCGTCCGGGAACAAACACAACGGAAGTGAAAAACAACATAGGTCAAGACCAATAGCAGCCCTTCCTGCGTCGTAGCCTTCTTCATTAACGACAAAACGAAAGAATTTTTCTGTCTCACCCCGTAATGATGACGGTCCTTCAGACGGAACTTCAATACCACTGAAGACTTTATCGGTCCAGTTGGTAAAAGGACTGGTGAAAACCCAACAAATTAAGGATAACGCCAGCTCTTCCTTAAACATACGTTCAGTGCCGGTAGTTCTGGAAAGTTGCTTTTGAGTACTCATGTTTTACCTGTTGCATGAAATTATTGATGTTATATAAACACAACCGGCATTTTATCTAATAGGTTTGAAAACACTAAAAATCGCAAATGCTGGTACCTTTCTGTTTTAAGAGATTTTCAAGGTAAAGTGAGGCTAGATCAATTGGCTGGTTCTCTTCAAGACAGGCTCGCACAAGATCTTCAATAGAGACCGAATCAACCCCCCTTCCCTGTAAAATTTCTTTAGCAGATGCCAGCGTTTTATGAACGCTTCGACTTAGTTGTAATCTGACTTGTGTGCGGGTATCAAAAAGACAATCTTCTGTGACACTTTGTGAAACGGTTCTACTCATTGAAAAATCACTCCATTTCTGGGATCGAATGAAAATTAACAGCTATAGATGTATCAGGTTTCCCATTTTCTACGATACTCAACCACGTACGCGCTGAGATTTGTTGTTCACAGACGAGTATGTAACCTGTTCCCTGTTGATGATGTAGCTCAAGAGCTTTTAGGATAGGCTCTGAATGAGGTCCGAGAGCATCACGCGTGTGAATAAGCGTTTGCTCTGGCAATACGTTGCTAAGCATAGACAGCAGAACATTACGCTCATCCTCATTATCCGACAAAACAAGAATTATACGAAAACCCGTTTTTATACGAAATCTGATTTCTGAAACTAACTTTCTTAATCTTAATTTATATATGACCAGGCGGAATCGAGTCATCAGTAAAGAGACCACTGTGAAGATAACGATTACTGCGCCATATTTTGACCTGTAGAACCACCAGTTAAGGCCTCCAGCAACTATCAGGATTAACATTAAAATTAAACTCCCATAGAAAAAAAGTGCTGGGTAGCGAGTTGTCTTTCCTTCAATTAGTGCTGAGGCAAATATCAAAATGGATATTCCGTAAATTACCCAGTCAAAAATACTTTCTCCAATCATTCTTTAGTGAACATCCTTAAAAGTGGAAATGTAGGTTTATGGGTTTATGCATTTTCCTGATGGCCTTGACAACCAAGGATTTCACAGAAATTGTCACAGTGTGAAGCTGTAACAAAGCGCTCTCCACGTTCGAATCGCTCAACCAAATCCTTTCTTACTTCACTTCCAGGTTTCTGGAAGATGTACTCAAACTGGAGATCCTCGGCCGTTGAAAGTAGTCGTTCTATGCTGAAATCAACATGGTAAAAGCAAAACTGATTATCAACCGGGGGAAAGTTGCTTTTGGTACTGTTCTCGTTTTTGGATTTTAGTTCATTCATGAGCTCTCCTTGGTTGAGAACAGTATACAAATCTCTTTAGGGATTTTTTTTCGTTAATAGCACTTTTTTGAGTTTAAAGAGTATGTTCATACCAGAGCATTAGAGGCTACGAAAAGGATAATGGAATTAGAAAGATAGATTTTAAGTGGTGATGTAAGGTGGGATAGGTAGAAGAGGAGTAGACGCTTGTAAGCGAGGCAAAAAAAAGGCACGGAAACCGTGCCATAAGAGTATGTGAGAAAAAATCAAAATCAGGGAAAGAATCAAGCAGCTTGTGAAACTGAATCTCCAACTGCAAGATTTAAATTTCTTAGGTTATCGAAAACTTCAGATACTAAGTCATTACGGTCGTGGATTTTAATCCGCCCACCGGTTAACTCTGAAACATAAACGGTATGGCAGAGGTCAGTAACCACTTCGCCGTATTCATCAACGACTTCCAAAGATGCAATCATCGGAATATAAGAAGCCGCAGCATAGCTCTCATAAATACTTATTATGGAGTCATTGTTGCGTCGAGAAATTACCCTACCAGAAGGTAAAGCCTCATCTTCCATATAGCAATCAGATAGGTCCTCACAGAAGTCATTTTCTTTAAGTGAAATATTAAGGGTCAATTCACTGTTGATAGAGCGTGAATAAGAATATTCACTCAGTTTATAGCAAGCCAAACTTATATCACTAAAAGTTTCATAAGCTTTATAGAGGCTCGATGTTATAGACTCAGATACAAATGTTATTAGTCCAATAAAATGAGTATCCCAGAACTGTTGCAAAGCAAAACGGGCAATCATAACCTGACCATCAACCTGCATCAGTCTGTTATATTCATCCCGGTCATAACCTTTCGACTGAGAAACATCATTAGACATGCTAAGAACTTCACTACAAACATCATCATATTCAAAACGGCTAGTTGCAAAGTGTTTTCCTGAAATCTCAAGGTACTGACCAGAGACTGCGTCAAACACCTCAAGAAAGTAACAGAGTCGAGATTTTAAAGATTCTCTGTTTAAAGCTTCTATTTCATTCTCAGAGATACTATCGACATATAAATCAACAGCATTCTTGAGTTCAATAGCTTTGATATTACAGGTAAAAGAAAGCTCGTCACTTTGACAATGGCAAACACTTAATACTATATCCGCCTCATCAAAATCTATGCCAAGATAGCTCAGAACTGCTCGGACATAGTTTTTATCATCAGATGAATGTGTCATATACACTACCTCAAATTTGAGAGGAAGTGCCCCAGAAGGGAAGCGACTTCCCCACTGGGTTAGATAAAAGTTTGGTTAAGCTAAAAGAAGATGCCAGCGACAGATTTTACATTGTCATAGACAAGTGTCTTCAGCCAACCAAAGTTACTTTTTTGGACTGAAGCAAAAGGATCATTGAGACGCGTTACGAAAATCGTCAAAAGCTTCAGTTATTAGTAATGTGCGATCAGTTACTCTGTATCGGTCATTACTTTCGAGAGATACGTAAGTTGAATGCGAAGAATCACAGACAACACGCCCTCTTTTATTGATCAATCTTACTTCCATCATCACCGGCACATTGATAATTGAAGCAACATCGGTATAGAGGGATATGAGGGCATCATTGTCACAATATAACGCCCCGTTCCCATCAAATGTATCGTTAAACTTAATATATATATCTGGCATATTTGCCGGATAATCATCAGTATTGAAATCAATGCATAACTTTAAGTCATCATTAATACGGCGATTAATCTTATGCTGCCCAACACGTACAAAGCCATGTTCAACAGCTTTGATAATCCTTAAAGTTTCATTAAGACAATCTGTAATTCTTTTCTCGACAAATGAGATAAAGTCACCAAAGTCGGAATGAAAAAACTGTTTAAGTGCAAATTTCGCAACTAACACTTTCCCATCCACCTTCATTTTATCGAGATAAAGATTTCTTATAGCATCAGTAGAAGAATTAGCTTTAGATAACTCTTCACAGTCATTAATAATCATTGAAACAATATCAATAACTTTAACTGGGCTTAAAGTATTACTATATCCGCGAATATCAAACGTAAAAAATCCGAAATTCTTAAATACTCCAAGAAAATAAATTATTTTTTGTTTCAAAAGAATAGAATCGGAGTAAGATGCGTTGTGCTTTATTAGTTCAGATATGTAGAGATCCAACATACAATTTAAATTATCGATATCTACATCGTAATCAAAGGTTACTTTGTCGAACGAAGTATCAGATAATTGAACGGTTATATCGTCAGCGGGAACATTAAGGCCTAAATTTTGATAAAGAAAGGCACTAACAAATTCCACGTGGTCAGATTCTTTAAACATTTACACTACCTCATGACTAAAAAGGAAGTGCTTCCCACCGGGAAGCAAGTTCCCGGATGGGTTAGATTAATTATAAAAGAGTTCTTCAGAAGGTACATGCATTTCTGGTTTGAACTGTTTTAAGGAGTTGTTTATAGCTTTTCGATATAACCCTGAAGAGTGTGGCTTAAACATTTGATATTCCGTAACGAGCAGAGGAGACGTAAAGCATCCTAAGTTCACTAGTGAAATATTTGATGTTTCTTCACAAACATCTAATTCAGCGTATATCCGCCTCTTCATTACCCTGCCTGCTAAATAGCGACGAACATGATTTATAAACTTGTCCGCATCTGATATAGAATTAACTATATAATCAGATGTGACTATCTGATTAGATACAGTTTCAGGTATAGCTTCGGCTATTATTTTTACGTTCATTTCATAATCAACACTATGGAAGCAAGCAAGAATTTGTGGCTTCGCGCTTTCTAAAATCTTTTCAAGAACAGAAAAAATCAGAGAGAACTCGTTTAAAATTCGCTTTTGTATAAGTCCATGTAGATGTTTTATGAAAGGAGAACCGTGTTCAACAAGGCCTAGTATAAGATCCTTAGAGGCCAAATCTGAGCGGTAATAAACGTATTCTAGATTATCCCGGTTAAATCCTTTGATAAGCAAATCAGGCTGCTCTGAGACCAGTCGTAAATGAGTTGAAGCTATAGAAACTTCAAAACGAAAGTTCGCGAGATTTACAGGGCCTGCTTTTAATGTAGCCGCTTCGGAAAAATAAATGAAAAGAGGATGCAAATCATCGTTACCACAGTAAAGATGGTCTGCGCCCTTAAGATATTTCACCAAATGAGGTAGAAAAGATATTACTGGAATATCAGCCACAAATCGAATATGCCGAAATGGTTTTGAATCCAAATATATATTTTCCACTACAGCGCCAACAAAACCCATTTTAACAAGAATAGATTCAACTAACTTTTGTATCGCATTCATTTAAATACCCTCTTAATAGAGGGATTTCTCCCAAAGGGAGAAATCCCTATGGGAGAAAATAATTTTAATTAATAATTGTAGCGAAGCGCATGTTCTTTTTCACTAAGATGGTTTTCATATTCCGACTTACCAGAACTTAAACACTCTTTGAAAAAGACCTTTGAAAAATTCTTCAAGTCACTTCGGTTGTTAATTTCTTTGTCAGACATCAACTTAGCTGAGTGTGAGGTATCCACAGGCCCCAACCACCATTCATATTTAATATAAACACAATTGGTTTTTGTATGTCCATTTAGAAATCGTTTTGCATTTCTAAGTATTTTTCTACAACCGTTAAGGTCTGAAAGTAAGATATCTGGAGCAATGAGCTCTTCCAGAATATGACCAGGTAAGCCTTTCCTAAAAAGCTCAACATCGTAACTACAATACCAGTCACGATAATTAAAAGCTTTAATAAGTCTTTCAGGTGTATCCAAAGATATCTTATTCAGGATTTTTAATGCAAAGCATACAGCATCTTTTAACAACTCGTGCACCTCAACATTGATAAATGAGAAAAACGAGCTTAATTCTTTCTCTAAGGAATTATACAACTTACCGTAAATATCCTGAGAAAAAAGATACTGCAATCTTTCTTTATTATAAGTGCAATTCGAAATTGAATAGACTTCTCCTCTTTCGATTTTGCACCCTTCCCTTAAAACTATAGGAAACCTCAAATGGTTAACAATGAAAGAATGATTCTTTCTTTGCTTCAAAGCATCTAATTGAAATTTCGTAATTTCCTCCAGATTTGCATCTTCAAAACCTGGAAAGGGAATATCACAGAAACAAGAACTATATGCTTTTGCTGATTCATACATAAACTCCAGTGAAACATCAGCATCAAAAGACATACCAGAGAACATGCCCTGCCCATTGTCTAAAAATGTAATGTTTTTAACCTGTATTTTTTTATGTTGAACAACCAAAAAGGCATTAATGATTTTTTCGATAATTTTCATGTGATCCTCTCTCAATAAAAAAGGGATCACTCCCATATGGGGTGTGATCCCCACATGGGTATAATTTAATTAAAAATCTGTAAGACCTAAATCTTTATTTCTACCACAAACTGTAGAAGATATAAGACGTTTTACTCGCTTTCGAGCACTTCGGCCTGACGTATCTTTCAAGTACATCGGTAATGACAATGATGAGATTTGATTACTTCGCTTATGATGGCAGACTATATAGCCCTGCCTCCACCCCGAACGCACAAACTCACGGATGCGGTTAATATATGCCGAAGCTTGAGATTTTGTACTTATCGATTCAGAACACTTTAAGTTCTGTTCGATAGAGTAAAGCTCAGCCGCCATTAATTTCACCTCATACAGGTCATCCCCATAACTTATAGTTTTCAACAGCTCTTCCTTTTCCCGAATGAAAAATACTTGCTGCATTCCAAGGATCAGGTCATAGGCCTCTCGAAAGAGGTCGATAAGCTTATTACGAACATAAATCATAAACTCCTCAAAGTGCTGAAGCCAGAAATAAGCCGCATTACTTATTTGTGAATTGTGAGAACAAACAAGCCCTTTAGCAAGCTCGACCTCTTCCTCCCGAAAAGTAAAGTTACTTTTCTTAAACCGACTTTGTTCAAAAATGCTTTGATGCATTTCTATCCATACAGAAACAAAACCGAGGGATTCAAATTCTTCGTTTAACAAATGTAAACTTTCGAAGATTTTCTGAATTTCGATCCCGATGTCATATGACAGTGGACATTCTTTTATAGAATAAACATAACCGGGTAGGAAGTGAGATAAATGCTCAGTTCGCAAATATAAACTGAATTTAAGTTCTGTCAGTGGTTGTTTCAAAGATAATTTAGATGATTCGCTTATATTTACTGGTTCAACACCATTTCTAATCAAAATAGCTTTTACCAGGTCCGTAGCTAACTTCATACAGCCTCCAGTCGTTATTGAGGCCTCCCTGATGCAGGTTGGCCATCAGGGAAAATATGTAAATCAATTAGCAACCAATCAGACCGTTGCCATTACATTGTCAATGTATCTGACAAGGGATGGGCGGTCGTCCTGTAAGGCAAAACGGCGAAGGTCATCAAGATTATACGCAGGAAGATAATCAGCGTAACCTCGAATACGAAGGTCCTCAACCACAACTTTTATATACTCAAATCGTCCAAGATTTCCTTTTAATGGGGGTTTTCCTGGACTAGACAGCATATCGTCTGCTTGCTCCCATGTGATTTCTTTAGCTTCACCACTATGTAGATCAAGATGGACATATATGAATGACTTATAATCTCCACGGCAACGAAGATAATATTTCGGATAGAAATATTTGTCACAACGCAACAAACACGTTCCTGAAGGACGAACTACGTACAACAGGTTTCTGTCATTTTCTAATATGCCATGTTTCAAAATCGTTATATCTATCTCATTATCATGCAGCAAATAGCATGACGATGGTTCATTGACGATGCGCGATTTTATAACAGCAGCAAATTTATTAAAAACTTCGTTAGTTTGAAAATTCATTAAAATGCTCTCCGATGTAAAACGACGAGCATCACCATAACGGTAATACTCCCGTTATGGGTTTTAATAGTTTATGGAATAACCATGTCATACAACCGACCATAGCCAGTAGTACCGCACATTTATTTAACTGAGCAAGCATCTCAGCCGTGAAAAGACCTTAAAGGCAGGTAATTATCACGAAGGAAAGCGGTTATCTTATCAATACAATTTAAAAAATAATATTGATAAGATAACCCCCCCCGCAAAATGCGGGGGAGTTATCGTTGTTACAGCTGATTAAGACATTCAGGAGCCCAGTGAATCGGGAATCCATCCTGCCCTGTTAACTGGAGAACATCGTTCCAGTCGATACCCTTTTTCCCATCAGGAATATCTTGTGCTGGTTCGAAGACTTCAATTGTCAGCTTTGATGCGGGATATCGTTTAGCCAAAAACTCAACCATGCGGCTTTGAAGTCGCTGAGCAGCTTCGATACCGGCACGAGTGCCTTGTGAGTTAGCAATATCCTTATCCGCCCAGATATAAAAGTTTATATATTTTACATCCGGCGGAGGCAGTAAAAAATCAGGAACAGTAACGTTTTCAAGGCACCATGCGGAGCTGGCTGCCCAGCATGGTGTTGAAGTCGCTTCTACAACAGAAAGCGCATTCTCGATCCCTTCAGCCACTCCCAGTGTCCAGGTCGAACTACCTGAATCATAGTGAGGGTCAAACAACTGAATTGAGCCACCTGTCATATCGGCAGGAGGCTTCATCATCAGCTTTGGATTTTCTACAGGTGCCTTATCACCGTTTTTGTCTACGTATGTTCTATGGATAGTCAGAGGCCGACCTCGGGTGTCACGATAGATTGCAATCATTCCCGGATAGATAATCGATTTCTGCTTATCTTTATCCCAATAGTAGATCCGGTTATTAAAGCCTAAATCCTTTGGTAAGTGACTCAGTAAGCGGGAGATCCCACGATTACGGAGGTACAAAGCAACAGGAGTATTAGGCTTTATTTCACCGGTATAGTGATACATCACATCAAGTTTTCGCATTCGCTTTGCCACTTCCTCTCGGTCAAGAGTTTCTGTGGCACGAACTGCTGATTTATAGCGTCGTTCATTTTCAATGTCGGCGTCAGTTAACGGAGCATGCAGATCCATCCCGAAAAAATCTGAGAGAATCTTTTTGCAAGTCTGCGTTTTACTTAATTCATAATATTTCGCCAGAACATCAATTCCGTCGCAAAACTCATTTACCGGAAAGTCATTATGGATCGCACATCCGGTATAAAGGTCTTTTTGTCGGAAACGAAACTTCGATTTCCCTGCGCCAGTAAACGGGCAAGGAACCTGGCTCGGGGCTTTTGCACAAGCGTCTTTGAAAGCAGGTATTCTTTCGAATATATACTTCCAGCCAGACACTTCAGCAATTCGAGCATGAACGAGTTTAATAAAGTGTTCAGATACTTCCTGTGGTTTACGACGAAGAGCCGGGGATGCATAAGTCATGATGATCTCTCTTATCTGGCATTGTGAGTTTCTCAATGCCTTCTGCGGTGCAGAAGACAGGGAGAAACCCACAACGCAGAATTTAAGAAAGAGGGCCCGGGGGCCCTCAACATTTATGCTTCAGTCGTGAAGCCATTATTCTCAAGACGCTGTATGTAGTTATCTACAAGTAACGCAGCCTGCTGGCTATTACCCTCCGCTATAGTGACTTCGCGGAAGATTCTTTCCTGAGGGCTATCATTGCTTATAACTTCACCAACACGTCCGAAAATACGGACTTTATGCATCGCACCGACTTTTTCATGTTCTACACGGTAAGTTTTTATCTGAGTCATATTTTGCTCCTTATTCCTTCATGGAGCAAAAAGACCCACCGGGGCCTTTTTGCCCCGATTGGGTAGAGTTTATTAAGAAAGTATTTGATGAACTAGCTTACTGACTTCAATAGACAATAAAGAAGTATCATCAACTGTTACGAAAGTGTCCGTTTCAAAACCAATTATTTCATCAGTCTTAATACCAACACCAACGATTTCTATTCCATTACATTTAGCCTTTTCCATAACTTCGACGATAGTAAATTCCGATTTATTCGGATAACCATCAGTTATAAGAAAAATTATTTTCCTATCGAATTGGCTGTCAAGTAACAGATCAACAGCTGCCATTAAAGCAGATCCCGTAGGGGTATAATAACCCTTACATCCAAGAGTGAATTTCGATAGAGATTCCTCAACGCTTTGATCAAACGTTTTGATAATCTCAAATTCACTTTCCTTGAAGGGAAAAACTATATTGGAGACATGCATTTTTGACAAACTTTCAGCGGCCATCGATAAAGCAAGATCTGACTTAATGGCATGAATATATCTTTCATCATTAGCCATTGACGCTGAAATATCACGAACTAATACGAGGCCAACATGCCCTCTATTTTTAGATTCGCTTTGAGCTCTGAAGACATCACGAACTCCCATTTGTGACAGAATTAATCGATTTCCATCGAAGGTAATTCCACGCTCATGAGTTTTGTTTCGGCCACGCATTTTAACCTGCTGTAAAACAGACAAGTCGCTACCGATTGAATGACTCAGAGACAAAGCCTCATTGTAAACATTCAAATCGATAAGGAGATCAGGGATATCCCATTCAGAAGCACCGAATTCGGCTTTCACGTCATCGGATACTTTTGATGCAATACCTTCAATCTCTTTAGCCAAAGCATCGTGATAATCTTCGCTATCCTCATCACTGCTAAGAAAGGCATCCAACAAATCTGCCAGTATCTCCCATTGAGCCGATGAAAAGTTACTTTCATCTTCAACGTTAGTCGAACTGGCTTCATCTGATTCACTCTCGGAAGGGTTAATCGCATCAGTATCGTCTTCAATAATGTTATCACCCGTGGGATTGCCACCGGTGGGTTCATTATTTCCCTCGTTATCTTCAGCAAGTTCTGAAGGCTCAGAACATCCCTCTTGAGCAAGATCAGCGTTATCGGAAGTATCTGCCTGACCTTCACTATCGTCCTCAGAATCATCCTCACGACTATCAGTCGACGTAAGCGATTTATCTTCTGATTCGGTATCGGTATCGGTCTCGGATTCATCATATGCCTCCTGCTCCTCCTGCTCTGTCTGCTGCTGTTGTTCCTTTGCCTCATCCCGCAGTCTCTCTAAAAGAGCCAGGGTCTTACGAGCAAGGGATTCACAGCCCTGAGTATTTTCACAACCAAGAGCATCATGAAAAATTTCCTCAACATCAGAAATTACTGGAGAAAGTATCTTTTGGGCATAGTCAAAAAACGGATCGAGGGTTTCTTTGTGACCTACCTGCTGAAGGACTTTTACTCGCAATGAGTTAAGCAGATACCACTCAATAAATAGGACAGGATTTTCCGGACGAGAAGATATATCAGGAGTCATCCTTCCGGCTTTAACCATCAGTGCGTAAGTGGCTGCAAGCCGCCGCTTTGCATCCGGATAATCGTTACCAACCTTCTCTTCCATCTGTACATCATCGAACAGATTTATAAGCCCGGTAAGACGTTTTGCCCTGCTATAAGCTTTACGTTTCTCAGCGAGGCTCTCAAACTCTGCATTCATTCCGTCATCGAAGCGTGTAAACCCTTCAGATGACATGAGAACACTATTAAAGGCGTCACTGTAAACCTCACTGACGGTATAGCGACCATGACCAGCTTCATGACAGGTAAAACCTTCAATCAGACTGACAAAGTCATCATCGCTATAATCGCCGTTTGGTAAAACACAAACTTTATTGACAGGATCAAAATACGGTCCTTTGGTATTGTCGTCTATTACAACTCTTACATCGCCTAAGCCGCTAATGACTTTTGCTATATTCTGTAAACGCTTAATATGGCGCGGCGATGATTTAAGATCTAATTTCATAGAATACCTCTTTATAAAAAGGGGTACTCACCCAGATGGTGAAGTACCCATCTGGGGTTTTTAATAAAGCAAACAGTTACCAGCCTTTGAGCTCGATATCAAAACCATTTTCAGCATTGTCTTCCTGTTGCGAAACTGATTTCTCAGGTTCAGCTACAGAATCAGTGTTTGAAAACGTGCTGTTTTTTATATCGTTCTCTACGACAGGTTCAACCTGAAACACATTTGTTGAATCTAAAATAGCTTCAATACCTGTGTTCTGTAGCGCGTTCGGTTCTGTTTGTGAGCTTTGATTAAATGATCTGGTAATAGATTCCAACCAGTCAGTAACCTTTTGCTCTCCTGAAATAATACGCTTTAACATTGAAGCATCACTCATGAAATAAAACCACTGCTGTAACACCGCAACGTCGCGAGGTTCAGAAATGGCACCTTTAGGTAAATTATTCATTATGTGTTTTATAGCTTCTGCAAGTACTGCCGCCTCTTTATGTATAAACATGAAGCTAATGATCTTATTTTGCATTTGCTTCAGTCGGTCAATAGTACTTGAGCGCAAATTATTATTTTTACTAATTTTTTCATAAACCCTCATTGCTTCTTCTGCCAGATCTGTTATCAATTGTTCCTGATAGTAGTCCTGGGTTTCATCACCTTCAACGCTAATAGGCGTAAAAGGAATAAAGTGAGCAATATTAAATCTAAAGGATTTTATGAAATCATCTTTAGTTAATTTCAACTGATCAATCAAAGAAGACATTCTTGGGCTTCTATTTTTTTCAGCCTCAATATGCATCTCATAATTGTCTACAACGTTTTGAATACCTGCCTGAAACTCTCGTTCAATCTCTTGGGCCCCTTCCAGAAACTCTTCCATACTGGAAACTGGTAAAATCCACATATTGCTATAGCGGATGCACAAGCGTGAGCAAAGGGTTGATATTCTGCTGGTAATCGTACTTTTGAAGCTAAGGGCTTTTATGTCAATCCAACGTACTTCGCTTTTAGATACGCTTTTTTGATCCGTAATATCATCTCCATCATAAGACAAATCGATTTTATCGGTTCGACGCGATCCTTGACAGCCACTTATTTCAATTTTTGTTATAACTGCACCTTCCAGTAAATCTGGATATGATTTTGCAAAATTCTCAGAGATTTGTTTTGCAGATACTTTGTTAAGCATTGAAGTATTTAAAGTCATGGGTTTCTCCAAAAAAAAGGGGAAACCCTCCCCAACGGGAAAGATTTCCCGATAGGGTTGATATTAAAGCTTCTCTGGTGCAATTAAAAGAATACCGGGAAACTCAGCGGCAACATCATCATTGCCCATTGCTCCCTGATACATATAACCTTTTAATTCCATTTCTTTAATTAGACCTTCCATATTTATTTTACCATCATGATAAAACAATAAAGAATAGTCGTTATTCAGTTGCATAAGTCCAGTAAAATTAGTTCCGTTTTTTGCTATAGCAATGGTAGCAGCACCATCCGTACTTAAAAACGCACTAAATTCAAGATGGGATAACTCTGAGATACAAATATCAGAGGTTTCATAACAAATCCCATCTAACTCGACTTTTTTGCTGTGAAATACTCCAGCGATTTATCCTTGTCTTCGCCAAGAGAAAGATCTATAGCTTGAAGAACAAGATCGACCACATGTAAAGGTAAAGCAGAAGCAAAAGCTATTTTGAAAGTGTCAAGAAGACTAAAGGTTTTTAACGTCATCGACGTGCCAACCCAAGCTACTAATTGACGAATATCCATCACACTGTCTTCTGTACCAGAGTCATTTACTGCAATCGCTACTCTTACGAACTTCTCAATGACCTGAAAAGGCAAAGAGCTATATCGTTTAGTAAGCACATTGGTTAAAGCAACTTTGTCGGGCTTCTCCATTTCAACTATCAAGAACCGCTTTATAAAAGCTGCATCTTGACGTTGAGAAGAAACGAACCGGCGAGCGCCTCCACTCATGTTTGTGTTTGCAGTACCAATAAATCGCGTGTAGCCATTAGCAGTTATAACCTCACCACCATTAGCACTGAGTGACCAGGGCTTACGTTCAATGGGCATGTGAAGTTTTGCTGCCGTATCAGGATCGATTTTGTCCACTTCATCCAGAAGAATGAGGTGACCATTACGAAATCCCGTTACCAAATCGCTGTGTACAAAACCTGTATTACCACCATTAAGACTGCGCTCACCTTCAAGCTCATCAACTCGAATATTGCTGTTGATCTGCTTAATTGTCAGCGGCCAATTCATCATGTGGCTAATGTACATTACCATTTCAGTCTTGCCAGAACCGGACTCACCTTTAAGACACACACTTAAATCTATATCCGGACTGATAAGCAGTTTAACCACTTGTTCAAGTATTCGGGGATTTGGTATGTAGTCTTTGTTCAGCGGAGCTCGATACGAGGTTTTAGTTTTGAAAACAGGCACAGCCATCTTTGGATCCATTTCTGGAATACCAAAAAGGTCCTTTGCTAGAACTAAAAGATACTCACCTTTATCCACATAATGTTTTAACTTTATAACATCCGGGGAAAGAAGAGCTTCTAATTTTTCATAAGCATCAGAAGATGTTTCATTTAACTTCATAGCGGCATTAGACATTTTTAACTCCGGTAAAATGCAAACACCGCCCTCTGGCAGATGTTTGCCAGTGGCATTTTATTTGAGATTCATTTGGCAAATAGTTGCCATCAGTTTCCTGATTTGAGGCACATTATAACCAAGATGATTTCCCACTATTTCAAAAGCTTCAGACATGATCCATTCAAAATGATTTTCGAATATTGGATTTATTTCTAACTTGCCAAAAGCGTTTCGTTTAGTTAACAGATCACATGAAACAAGCTCGTCAAACAACTCTAATGTGGATTTAAAAGCTTTTATGTAAACATCCATAATTTCCCTGTCAGTCCATTTAACAGCCAGTTTTTTTTCTGACATTAAATAATCCTGATCAAAGAAGATGTCCCAGCCCATATCGTCATTGCAATCATGCAAAATGATTTCATCATCATTCCTGCATTCAGCTAATTTCGTGTTTTCACTAATCGAACGATGCGAATGATAATAGAGCCATGATTTTAATTCCGCTCTAAATTCACATGCATCAAGTCCATGAGATAAACAAGTGTATTCAAATGATTTTGACATATACCACCGTGTTTCAGCTTCTAAAAGTGGATTCACTGTGATATTACCATTGTCATCTTTGAAGAATAACTTTCTCCTCAACACTAGTTCTTTAATGATTTCCAAAGACTCTTCCATAGCGGATAGAAAAACAACATACACATCCTCAGGGGTCCATTCTATTACCAGACCACCCAAATCTGGGTTATATTCTTCAACCGAATATAGATAATCTGTTTCTGCTGCAAAATTAATTGTATGCAAAATCTGATTTTTAAGTAATTTGGATTTTTCATAAAGGTGATTTTCACGCCTTTCAGAATCATAATTTATCTCAGAAATGTTACTTTCATCTGATTTAAAGTTTAATCCGGACGTGTATGCATCATTTAAATGCTCTTTGGGTGAATCAACTATTTGCGTTATTTCATCTTCATCTATATCGAATATAGAAAAAAAACTAAGTTGATTACTACTTATTGCAGTAGCCCTAAATTTTTGTTTCATGGGGACTCCAAAAGGAGAAATCCCATGAAGGGATTTCTCCCCTTTAGGGTGGGTTTAATGTCAGATCTGATTAAAGCTACTTTGTCCAAAACCTTTTAGAGGTTTAGGTATGTGAGCCAACTTACTTGTTGCTACCACTCTCATGTAGTCAAGAGGATGTTCTCTCCCTTCAATCATAATAGTATCGACAACAATATAACCGGAGACCATCAACTCATCACCCTGATTTATACCAGTGAAACAGGTTGAATACATTTCAGGCGACACCTTGATTTGAACTGAAAATTCTCTCTCAGTGATTTCACCATCAACTTCTGTCTTCATCCTATTTTTGAGCTTTATTAACAAACCTATACTCTGGTCAGTCATTTTTTTCTCCACAGCACTGATAACTATCCCGGACACTTTTACTTCATTGATATATTCAAGATATGACATTTTCCGCTCCTCGATTTGTTCAAAGAGAAGCCCCGTTAGGGTTCCCCCTTAACAGGATTAAATAAATTTATTAGTTACATACATGAACGTGCAGACTACCAAACAGGCAATTCCGGCAATATGTAACCAATTTCTTGTTGGTTTAGTTGGTGCAATCGCTAAAGAGTTCTCCAACTTCTCTGTTACAAGACGTCGATTCTCTGCTTTAGCCGCATCATCTAAATATTGAGTTTCACGCTTAGCGAGAGTCTCAATTTTCGATTTTATTGCATGGTCCCATCCTTTAGTTTCAAAAACGCTTAACTCACTAAAGGTGTGCGTCATGAGATCTTCTGGGAAACCCAGTTTTTTCATTAACGGACGAATGGTATCATACATTTTTTCTACATTTTCGTAGTGGGCCTTTACTGCGACATCAAAACGCTTACGTAAAGTTAATTTTTCACGTTTGCAAATGATGTCCGAAACCCAATTTATTAACTGCTCATTTTTGAGTTCACTGGCTTTTTCAAGTGAGTAATCCAGATTATCCACGTCAAGAAATGAATTTAATCCGTATTTTTCAAACTCCTCAACAAGATATTTATCCAGTTCAGTTAAGCTTTTAAAAAGTGGTACATCTGGGGAAGCTTTAAGAAGCTTATAAGCTCCTTCGAAATCAATTTTCTTGACCACGAGCTCCACAACATCCACATGATAATAGCTTGAATAAGCAGAAAGCTTTTCGGCCAACAAAGACACAGGCTTAAGAGACTTAAGTTCAATGATATTTGGGCCGTCCTCATTCAAAATAACAATCAGTTCATTATCACGTTCTGTATATTTCATCAGAACTTCTAAGAGCTGTTTGTTTAGCGCCTTATCCATCTCTGGAATAATTTCACTAAAGGTTTGATGAAGGGCTTTACTGCGAGCTTTATTTTTAGACATTTGGGGTCACCTATATATAGTAAGAAGGAAGAAACAAATTTTTGTTTCAACACGAAGGCAAAGCCTGTCATTCATCTCCCGTAAGCTATGAACCGCCTGATTTATACTATCTGGCATTAGAAGTACGCAACAAAAATAGCCCCAGGAGGAGCTAAATTAGTTACGGTTTGGTAAATTCAGATTGCCTTTTGCAGGCATGGGAAGTGCACCAGCGACAAAGGTGACATTTTGCCGGTGGTGTCTTACAGCTTGTTTAAGCTGGCCGCTTTTCACGGCTAAATCAACGCTTAACGCGAAAGTAACTTTAAGCAAAGTTACTCAAATTTGGGAGCTGATATTTAAGCTCATTGTTTTTATACTATAGCTTTAAGCATAAGTAAATGCCCATATCGAATTATTCTGTATAAAGTGGAGAAATTCGAATATTAGCTGCTTCTTTTATCTTTTCTTCACTGCATTCTCTTAAAAAGAAAGAAGGATCACCATACCACATTACAAAAAGTTGCTTTTCTGCACGCGTAAATCCAACATAAAGCAAACGTCTTTCTTCTTCTATTGCCTCCTCCCCAACTGATCTTTTACTTGGTATCTGATCCGCATTACAACTCATTATTATTACTTTATTCCACTCAAGACCCTTTGAACCATGCAAGGTTGATAGGACTACTTTCTCTGGGCTGTATTCCTCGTCCTTCTTCCTAGGGCCTAATGACATTGCAGCAGCACGATTTATCATATTCATCCAACCAGTCTTTTCTGCCCACTGTTTACAAGTGTCTAAAGCAATTTTTGTTAAGGTTGCTGTACCTTTATTACTCCTCATCTTGATTGACGACGATTCCATCCATTTCGTAAGGTTGGCGAAACGTTTTGCTATCTCAACTTTATCAGAACTTTCCTGGGTAAAGCGCACGAAGTTTGAATGTAATGTTTTTGTTTCGAGAGAACTGTCCTCCGGGATGGCAAGGTCGCCAAAAGTAACTTTTCTTCCTCTCATACTCAATGCCACTTCATCCAAAACTGATTCCTGTTCTCCAAACAATGCCAATACTCTCTTCATTAAGCGAGGATCATTTGATTGTCGGAAAAAGGCCATAAGGCTTAACACATCGCTTGTTTCTTTTTCATCCCAGAATGATTTACCTCCGTAACGAATTACTGGCTGTTCGATCAAACTTTCTAGCTCATCCAAGTGAGCATTATTGCGGCTTAGAATTGCCCATCCATGTGGATCCTGATTTATAAGGCTTAAAATACCCTGTATCTGTTCCTCCATATCTACATATGAACGAAAAGTGACCTTTCCCCCTCCCTTTTTTGCCGAGCGTAACTCTTTGGCATAACGGTAAACATTCTTTCCTATCAGTGCTCCGGCCACCTCTAAAATTTCAGGTTCACACCTAAGGAAGGTGCGAATAAGCAGGTCATTTCTTCCCAAGCTGACTCGCTGATTAAAATTTCGCGGATCTGGGCCGAT